>DHQH01000012.1:0-2054 GCA_002410125.1 Alphaproteobacteria bacterium UBA5343 | reverse complement strand
TTTTACCATGATCAACGTGACCAATTGTTCCCACATTACAGTGTGGTTTCGTTCTTTCAAATTTTTCTTTAGCCATTTTTTTAATCTCCATAAATAAAAGTTTAAGCTAATAAATTACACTTAGTCTAAGACTAATTTTTTTCTTTAATTTTTTCTGCAACATCACTTGGTACATCATTATAATGACCAAATTGCATTGTAAATTGTGCTCTACCTTGTGATAAAGATCTCAAAGTATTAACATATCCAAACATGTTAGCCAATGGAACTGTAGCTGTAACAACTCTTGCATTACCTCTTTGGTCCATACCACTAACTTGACCTCTTCTAGAGTTAAGATCACCAATAACATCACCCATATAATCTTCAGGAGTAACAACTTCTACATTCATAATTGGTTCTAATAACTTAGGAGCTGATTTTGCGATACCTTCTCTAAATGCAGCACGAGCAGCAATTTCGAAAGCCATAACACTTGAGTCAACATCGTGATAAGCACCATCATAAAGTGTTGCTTTCACACCTGTCACTGGATAACCAGCAAGAACACCAGAATCCATAGAAGTTTGAAGACCTTTTTCAACACCAGGGATATATTCTTTAGGAACATTACCACCTACAACAGTGTTTTCAAATTGGAAACCAGCATCTTCAATTGGCTCAAATTTAATTTTAACTCTAGCAAATTGACCAGCACCACCAGATTGCTTCTTGTGTGTGTAATCACAGTCATAAGGTTTAGAGATTGTTTCTCTATAAGCAACTTGAGGATTACCGATATTTGCATCAACTTTAAATTCTCTTTTAAGTCTATCAACAATAATGTCTAAGTGTAATTCACCCATACCTTTAATGATAGTTTGTCCACTTTCATGATCTGTTGATACTCTAAATGAAGGATCTTCCATAGCAAGTCTAGCTAATGCTAAACCCATTTTTTCCATATCAGCTTTAGTTTTTGGTTCAACTGCCACTTCAATAACTGGATCTGGGAAGTCCATTTTTTCTAAGATGATTGGCTTAGCTGTTGTACATAATGTTTCACCAGTTGTTGTTTCTTTCAAACCAACAATAGCAACAATGTCACCAGCTCTAGCTTCTTTAATTTCTTCTCTTTTATTTGAATGCATAAGAAGCATACGACCAATTCTTTCTTTTTTCTCTTTTACAGAGTTAAGAACATAAGAACCGCTTTCTAAGATACCAGAATAAATTCTAACGAAAGTAAGAGAACCAACAAATGGGTCATTCATAATTTTGAATGCTAAACCAGCAAATGGCTCATTATCATCAGATTTTCTTTCATCTTCTGTTTCTTTACCAGGAATAACACCTTTAATTGCAGGAACATCCAAAGGAGATGGTAAGAAATCAACAGCAGCATCAAGTAAAGGTTGAACACCTTTGTTTTTGAATGCTGTACCACAAAGAACTGGGAAGAAGTCCATATTAATTGTACCTTTACGGATACACTTAATTAATGTTTCTTCACTTATTTCTTCACCTTCTAAATAAGCTTCCATTGCTTCATCATCTGATTCAACAGCTGTCTCAATTAATTGAGCTCTATATTCTTCGGCTTTTTCTTTAAGATCTGCAGGAATTTCTACAACTTCATATTCTGCACCTAAAGTTTCTTCTTTCCAAATAATTGCATTATTTCTAACTAAGTCAACAACACCAACAAAATCAGCTTCTGATCCAATTGGAAGTTGAATAGGTAGAGGTCTAGCACCTAATCTGTCTTTGATCATATCAACACACATATAGAAGTTAGCACCCATTCTATCCATTTTGTTACAGAAACAAATTCTTGGAACTTCATATCTATCAGCTTGTCTCCATACAGTTTCTGATTGAGGTTCAACACCTGCAACAGAATCAAATACAGCAACAGCACCGTCTAATACTCTTAGAGATCTTTCAACTTCAATTGTGAAGTCCACGTGACCTGGAGTATCAATAATATTAACCCTATGGTCTTTCCAGAATGTTGTAGTAGCAGCAGAAGTAATTGTAATACCTCTTTCTTGCTCTTGTTCCATCCAGTCCAT
>DHQH01000075.1:1998-19739 GCA_002410125.1 Alphaproteobacteria bacterium UBA5343 | reverse complement strand
TTATTAGCGGTGGACGGTTCGACCCACGAAGGGGGGGGCACAAGAAGTAGGTTTTAAGAGTGTAAAGAATTGAAACCGTTTACGACTGCACGCAAGCAAGAATATTTATATTCGCCAGCGGCGTAATTCCCGACTTCGCCATTTTTTATATTAATTCAATACTAACCCTACACCACCCATACATATTGATAAGGTTTTAACTCCCCATCGAACTCTTGACCTGTTATTATATCTTTTCCTTTAATATCTACACTTACTTTTCTTGCTGTAACATTAGCAATTGCGATTAACTTCTTACCATTTACTTCTCGCTCAATTGCAAAAACTTCATCACCCAAATCAATCACTCTTTGCTCAGATCTAACTGGGTGAAAAAGATCTTGAGATTGCCTAATTTTTATTAAATCAGTCAACCCATCAAAAATTTGCTTTTCATTACTTTCTTTATTAAAGGATTTTTCAATTCTATCCAAATCAAACTTCTCTCTATTGCTAGTCCTATTCATCCCTGTTTTCTTTACACCTTCTAAATAATTTCTAGCTCCAAACAAACTATTAATATAAATAAAAGGAACCCCTTTTTGACTAAGTAAAATAAAGTGAGCCAACATAAATTTATTAAACCCAATTTCAAAACTCTCTTGTGGTGCTTTTAAGGCATCAAAATAAGTCGAATTAAGTTCATATTCTCTTTTTTCTCCAGCTACATTTTTATATCCAAATAAATGACCTCTATCATGCATAATACCTAAAAAATCTTTTTTTTCATCTTCAGATAAAAAACCATTTAGAGAGTTAAGTCCAACCCCATCATGACAGGCAAGTAAATTAACATAAGTAAAACCATCTTTAATTTTAGTTTTTCCAATATCATCAGCAAAGCTATTTATATATTTTGCACACCCTGTAACAATCGCATGAAGAGTAAGACTTGCAACAGCAAACTCATAAACCATATTAGATTCTTCTTTGTCTTTGTTTCCAATATATCCCATATTAGCACTGTGAGTTTCATTTACCTCAGCAATCAGCCTTACATCTTTTTCTAAATATTGAACAATTGCCTGCCAAGTTTGAATAATCAAATGCGTATTTTCCTGATGGATACAACTAGTCCCAACTTCTTTCCAAAGATAACCAATCGCATCAAGCCTAATAGTTTTAGCTCCATTATCAATATATTTTAACAAGATTTTTGTAGTATCAATAAACACATCAGGACTTGCAAAATTGAGATCAATCTGATCTTCACTAAATGTCGTCCAAACATTCTTCTTTCCATTCTTAGTATCAAACTCTGTCAATAAAGGAAGACTCCTAGGCCTTGTTACTTTAGTTAAATCATCAACCCAGTCTTGTTCTATAAAATATTTAGAATATCTTTCATTACCATCTAAAAACCCTTTAAACCAATCAGATTTTGCAGAGATATGATTAACTACATAATCAAACATCAAATCAAAATCTTTTTGCATATTTTTAATATCTACCCAACTACCAAAAGCATGATTTACTTCTTCATAATCAATTACCGAAAAACCATCATCAGAAGAATATGGATAAAAAGGTAAAATATGAATATTATTAAAAATCCCTTTTAGATATTTGTTAGCAAATTTATGTAAAGTCTGAAGCGGAGCAATCCCCTCTTCATTAACACTATCTGCATATGTAATTAGATACATATCTTTTTCAGAAAACTCAGATTTAACCGTATCAGAAGAAGAGTTTTGAAGGTCATTTGATAGCTCACCTATAATATATTCTGTATCTTTATCTCCATAGATTTTTATTAAATTCTCTTTAATGATATTCATATATTTATCTTGCATAATAGCCAATCCTATTTATAATTTTTATTAAGTTATACGAAAGAGGTTAAAGAAAATGAGTTTAAAAAATACTAAAAAATTATTAGAAACAATGGCAAAGTTAAGAGATAAAGAAACAGGTTGCTCTTGGGATATTCAACAAACCCCAGAAACTATAGTTCCCTATATGTTATTAGAAGCCTATGAAGTAGCTGATGCTATAGAAAATGGAAATATCAAAGATATAAAAAGTGAAATTGGTGATTTATTATATCAAGTTGTTTATTTTTCTCAAATGTATAAAGAACAAAATTTATTTGATTTTGAAGATGTTGCAAAAACTGTAGATGATAAAATGAAACACAGATATGGCCCAATATTAAGTGATAAAAAACTTTCAATTGATGAAGTGAATATCTTATGGGAACAACAAAAGAAAAAAGAAAGAGCTGGCGAACCAGAAGCAGATTCTATTTTAGATAATATCCCTATGAACATGCCTGCAATGACCATTGCCAATAAACTCACCCAAAAAGTATCTAAAGTTGGTTTTGATTGGGATACTGATATTGATGTTATATCAAGTATTAAAAGTGAATTACAAGAAGTTGAAGATGAACTAACTAAAGAAACAAGAGAACAAGATAAAATCTTTGAAGAAATAGGTGATTTATTATTTGCATCTATAAATATAGCTAGAAAATCAAATATAGACCCAGAGCAAGCCTTAAGAGCGGCTAATCAAAAATTTATCAATAGATTCCATCACATAGAAAAAAGAGCTAAAGAAACCAACATATCACTAAAAAATATGTCTCTTAATCAGATGGAGAGTTATTGGAAAGAAGCTAAAAATCTACAAAATAAATAGATTACTTCTCTTTAAATACCATTTTCTTAAATGAGATTTCTGCTATAAATACAAATAAAATAACAAAAAGCTCAGCTATTTCTTCATACCAAACCATATCATATTTCTCTGTAACAGTAGCTACTACTGAGTTAATAATGAAAAACATAAAACACCATATAATATTACTTCTATATTGAGAACTTTCTAATAATAAATCTCGAATATAAATAAAATATTTTTTGATGAATTTAACTAATAGATATAAAGCAACCACAGTTAATACAATATCTAAATATCTCTTATAGTCATTAATACCATTAGATCTAAAAAAATACCTAATAGCTCCTAATTCCCTATCACAAGCAAAAAATATAAATAATAATGGGGTTAAACCAAACTTATCTCTTAATTTTTGATAAAAATAAACTCCAATCATAACTGTTATTATAATTGTCATATTTTCAAATAAACAATATTCTTCAAAATAAGTAGGATCCAAGTCATATATAGGCTTTGCCAATAATAACAATGTAATATTCAACAAAACACCACCTATTAAACAATTATATTTATGATTTAATACCCTATTTATCATTTATCTAAAACCTCAAAATTATCATATAATTTTTCCACCCTATTATAATTTTCTGAATTTATCAAGATTTGATAGATAATATTATCCCCATCTATTCTTTCATTAATAATTTTGGAATTTTTATATAGCCAGCTAATTAATTTACCATCACTAGATTTGACCTTCACTATAATATCTAAAGATTTTTGAGACAGTTTAGAATTAATCAAATCATAAAATTCATCAATCCCCTCACCTGTAATCCCAGACATCAACAAAACATTATCTTTTGATTTTGTATTTTCTCTTTGGAAAGAAACCTCTTCATCAGACAATAAATCTATCTTATTATAAACTTCAACTATCTCACCACTATCAATCTCATTTTGCAGTCCTAAATCAGCCAATATCTTATCCACATCATTTTTCTGATATACACTATCCTTATGACTAATATCTCTTACATGCACAATCACATCTGCCTCTAAAACTTCTTCTAAAGTCGCCCTAAAAGCAGCAATTAACTCTGTTGGCAGGTTGGATATAAACCCAACAGTATCAGATAAAATAACTGGTTTATCTTTGGCAAGTTCAATTTTTCTCATAGTTGGATCAAGTGTTGCAAATAATAAATCTTTTGCAAAAACGTCAGCCCCACATAAACGATTAAATAAAGTTGATTTACCAGCATTAGTATAACCAACCAAAGCAACAATTGGAAATGGCGTTTTCTTCCTAGATTTTCTATGAAGCCCTCTAGTCTTTTTAACTTGCTCTAACTCTTTTTTAAGCTTCACAATCCTCTCGGTGATAAGCCTTCTATCAAGCTCAATCTGAGTTTCACCAGGACCACCAACAAAACCCATGCCACCTCTTTGTCTCTCCAAGTGGGTCCAACTTCTAACTAGCCTACTTTTTTGATAAGTAAGATGAGCTAACTCAACTTGTAACACACCTTCCTTAGTACTAGCCCTCTCACCAAAAATCTCTAAGATAAGAGCAGTCCTATCAATTACCTTACAATTAAAAGCTTTCTCTAAATTTCTTTGTTGTACAGGGGTTAAACTATAATCAAAAATCACCAAATCGATTTCATTTTCTTCAATCTCTTCAGCAATTTCTTTTATTTTACCAGAGCCAAGAAAACTACCAGCCTTAATTGATTTAAGTTTAACAATTTTTGCAATCACCACATCCAAATTAATAGCTAAGGCAAGACCTTTAGCTTCGTCCAAAACAGATGCTAAATCTCTATCACTATTTTCATTTCCAAGTATATAAGGAGATATTATATAGACTTTATCTCTAATTTCTTTTGTTTCTAACAATTATCTTATTCTTCAACTACTTCTTCTACATATTCATATTCTTCATCAACATCATCAATAACTTCTTTCTCCTCATTAAGTAGATTTAATGGCTGAGATGGCATAATTGTTGAAATGGAATGCTTATAAACAAGCTGTGAATGTCCGTCTCTTCTAAGTAACATACTAAAATTATCAAACCATGTAATAATACCTTGTAACTTCACCCCATTTACAAGAAATACAGTCACAGCAGTTTTAGATTTTCTAACATTATTAAGAAATGCATCTTGAACATTTTGTGTTTTATTAGACATATTAGACTTCCTTTTATTTTTATTATTATTTTCATTGGGTTACATTAAACCTTAAAATTAACAATAAGTAAAGAAAAAATTAACCACCCAATAATTAAAAAACTTCTAAACTAACAGAGAATATATCCTCAACCCATTTAACACTCTCACTACCAACATACATTACAACTACATCACCACTCATAATCTCACTATTACCTTTAGGGTATACAAATTTTCCATCCCTAACAATAGCACCAATAACAACACTTTCTGGAAATTTAATTTCATTTATCTTCTTCCCAACAAAATCACAAGACGAAGTAACTTTAGCTTCAATAACTTCCCCGTGTCCAATCCTAATCAAATAACTATCATTAATCCTCCCCCTTCTAATCTGAGGTAAGATAGAAGAAGAAATAACAGTTGATTTATCAACTAACATATCGATATTAATATTCTTAAAAATATTATCATGATCACGAGATGTAATTAAACTAAGGGCAGTCTTTGTACCTGAATTTTTTGCAAGGATTGAATATACTAGATTTATTTCAACATCATCGGTAATGGCAACTGATATATCAATATCATCAAAACCAATTTCATCAATAATAGATTTTTCTAATACATCACCAGAAATCACCTGAACATCATTCAGCTTATCAACTATTATTCCAGATTTTACAAAATCCTTTTCAATAATTTTTACATTCCAATCTTTATGTAGCACATCTAATTTTTCAGCCAATAGCATAGCAGTTTTTCCACCTCCAAGTATGGCTACATTTTTATATTTATAAAAATCCTTTCCAAATGCACTAGAAACTCTATCAATATGTCTATCTTCAACAATTATATATACATTATCTCCAACCAATATCTGCTTATCATTTTCTGGAGTTATATATTTTCCATCTCTAAATATAGTAACAATTATAGCATTAAGTCCTGGAAATATCTCAGATAAATCACTAAGATTAGTATTTAGAATTGGACAATCTTCTCCACAGTTAAAGCCTAATAATTTCACCTTGCCATTAGCAAAGTTCCTAACATCAATCGCACCAGGAAACTCCAATCTCTCATACACTGAATTTGCCAAATATCCCTCAGGACTAAATAAACAATCAATAGGAATTCTCTTTTCTGTGAATAAATCAGACCATTGTTCGTTTAGATATTCTTTACCACTAACCCTTGAAATATTTTTCGGAATATTAAACATGTGATGAGCAATAGAACAAGCAATCATATTCACTTCATCTTCATTTGTAGCTGCAATTAAAATATCAGCTTCATTTGCACCAGCTTTCTCTAGTACGCTAGGGTGTGCAGAATTCCCATTCACAACCTTAATATCAAATTTCTTAGATAATTGATTAGTTAGCTGAGGGTCTTTATCAACCACTGTAATATCATAATTTTCTGTATCTAAAAAATTGGTTAAAATCTCACCGACACTACCAGCACCACAAATTATTACTTTCATTTCAATATTCCCATCAATAAAGCCAACATATTAGAAATTCTAATAAAAGATTTACACTCTTTCAACTAAAAAGCCGTTAATATAATCTATTAATTCCCTATAATCTGATATCTTATTAACATTTTCTCTAAACTCAGCAACATTATTAATCCCCTTACAATACCAACCAATATGCTTCCTAGCAATTCTAACTGTTTTATATTCTCCATAATATTCCAGCATTAACTCCAAATGCTCCAACAATATATCTCTAATATCTAAAGATGCTCTAGTAATATTTTCTTCACCATCTAAATATCTCTTAATATCACTAATTAAATAAGGAGCCCCCATTACCCCTCGCCCAACCATAACAGCATCAACCTTTGCCTTATTTATCATATTCTGAGCATCAATTCCTGAAAAAACATCACCATTCCCAACCACTGGAATATTTACAGACGCTTTAATATCTTTAATTATATCCCAATTAGCCTTTCCAGAATAAAACTGCATTCTAGTTCTTGGGTGAATAATTATAAAATCACACCCCTCATTCTCACACATTTTAGCAAATTTAGTCGCTACAATACTATTATCATCCCATCCAGAGCGAAACTTTACACTCAATGGAATATCAATATTACCCTTGACTTCAGAGATAATTCTAGCTGCCATATCTATATCTCTCATTAAATACGAACCAGCTTTATTAGTAACAATTTTCTTTACGGGACACCCCATATTAATATCAATAGAAAAAGCCCCCAAATCCTGACAGATTTTAGCAGCACTAGCCATAACATCTGGCTTACCACCTGCAATTTGAGCAGATATATTATAATCCTCTTGGGCAATATCACCCATTATCAATTTTTTATCATTATCACGAATAAGAGCATTAGCAGATAACATCTCTGTAAAAACCAGACCAGCCCCAAACTTCATCACCATTTTTCTAAATGGTAAATCAGTAACACCTGCCATAGGAGCAAGAAAAATTTTACTTTTTAATTTATCAAAGATCATAATTTAAACAGCCACATCCACTCTATTTAAACTATCATGCAAATAAGAAATATTTGGATTAATATTTATATCAAATTCAAACATTGTTTGATATTTATTCACTATATTTGATATTGATGTATTACCTAAAGAGTGATTATTAATTATCTGATTATTAATGATATTATTTGTGGTTTTTGCCACTTGAGATATATTAGGTTCTAAATATTCTCTAAAACTTTTCCCATCAACTACGCTAACCTCATCTTCGCCAATTACATCACTTACTATCCCACCATCATTATCTAACTCTTCATTATCAGGTCTTTTTTGTTTATTTTTTAATTCATTCTCATCAAAGTTATTAAGATTATTATCTGATGCCGTAAACGCTTGAAATAAATTATCTGAAGAGATAACAGGATATGCCACCACATTAGCGAGATTTATATCACCAGAACCACCAGCCTTCTCATCTAAATTATTAAGACTAGCCAACTCCTGATCATCAATATTTCTCTTTGCAATAGCCTTAACAGCTTTAATGGAACTAAATATTCCATTAGTTCCACCCATATTATAAAGATTATATCCTGACAATCCAGAAATCATATATAAATCCAATTACTGTTAAACTACCATAACATTTTAACACTAAACCAAAAGTTAAAAAAGAGTTAAAAACAAACTATCCAAACAAAAAAATAGTTGTTTTTTTGTCTAAAATATATATAATATTGTATATTGAGTAAAATTTTATGGAGTTTTTTTATGAGTAATAAAGAAGTAACCAACACACATTTTACCATCAACGACTGTAAGTGTCGAGAATATCAAAATAAATATATGTCTGTACCTCTAATTCAAATATATTGCGAAGAAGAAAGTATTCCTTATACTATCTATGAAGCCCTATCTCAAAAATATTATAAAAAACTCGATATAGAAAAGATATTATCCCCTCATCCAATTAGTTATAGAAAACCCAGATTAGAAAAACTCCCAGCAAAAGAGAGAACAGCCTTATCTAGTATATTCAAAGAGCTAAGAGAAAAAATAGATTTATCCTTTAACAAAGGTCGTTATTTTCACCCAAATATAAGAAAAGACAAAAAATCCAAACTAGACCTGTTATTAAGAGAAGTATTCTATAAAGCATCACTTGTCAGTGATCAAGAAGCAATAAAAAATGAAAATATAAAACTTATCAATATAATTAAAGGTAAGGAAAAAATCTTATTACAAAGACCTGATTTAATAAAAACATATATTTTTATACATCATAAAGATAAATTCCAAGATATTAACAAAGCTCTATTTGCATTTGCTAATCACCTAAACGGAAAACCCAAATTCTTATTTCATAATGATCAAATTAATACCGAAAATATTATTGAATATATGACCAATATTATGAAACAACCAAAAAAAATATCTACCCTTAAAACAAGACCTACAAGAGAAAAATTATTTCCACCAATTCCCCTTTATAAAGAAAAAGAGGAACGAACTTCTTGGCAAGATGTTAGAATGTATTCATTACTATCATATAATCTGCTAGCCCTATCAAAAAATGTCAACATCTATAAAGAGACACCAGGTCAACAATCACCAGGTTATATAATATTAAACGCTCTAAAAAAACTAAATCAATTAAATAAATATCTAATAAAAATGAATTCCCACAGAAAAGAGAGCATAACCACTCCTAATATTGACCCAAATTTTTTAGAGCCTGTATTCAAATTATTTAACAATATTCCAAACACAGGAGATTATCTTTATGGCACAAGTAGTGAGCCTGCAGTTACAGTTCAAGATATAAAAAAATCTTTAGAACACCCTATCAGAACCAAACCAATAAAAACTAATAAAGAACAAAAAGACTTTTTAGAAGAAGATTCAAAACTTACCAATAAAGAACAAACACACCATTCTATAGAAGATACACAAGAAACAGTGACAAATATTAAAGAAGTAATAACAAACGAACAAAGCGATCAAACATCATTAAGCAAAACAGATATAGTAAGAAAAAAAATAGCTCAACAGTTAATGATTAGCTTTTAAGACATATTTTGTAGTTTTTCTTCCCACTTAATAGCTGTTTCAATAATATATAATAAATCATCATATTTAGGTTTCCAACCAATAACATTTTTTATCTTTGTTGGGTTAGATATTAGTTTTGCAGGATCCCCCTCTCGCCTATCTCCAACAACCTTATTAATAGGATGCCCTAGATATTCTTCAATCGTTTTAATCACTTCTATCACAGAATAACCCTTACCATAACCACAATTAAACACCTGATTAGATTTATGATTAAACATATATTCTAATACCATATAATGAGCATTTGCTAAATCAGAAACATGAATATAATCTCTAACACAACTTCCATCTGGTGTTTCATAATCATCACCAAATATATACATTTTATCTCTTTTACCAGTCACAACTTCACTTGCAATTTTTAGAAGATGTGTAGCTTTTTTAGAAATCTGTCCCGTCCTAAGTTTTTCATCAGCACCAACCACATTAAAGTATCTAAGGATTGTAAAATTCATACCACTTACTTCAGCACAATCTTTTAGCATAATCTCAGTTAACATTTTAGAATATCCATAAGGATTATTAGGAGCTGGATCTCTTAACTCATCTAAATCCCCCCTAAGATTTCCATACATCGCCGCCGTAGAAGAAAATATAAAATTCTCCACCCCATTATCACAAGCTGTCTTGATTAGATTAAAACTAGCCACACTATTATTTTCATAATATTTAATTGGATTTTCAACTGATTCTGGAACTACAATAGAACCTGCAAAATGAAGTATATTTTTAATATTATTGTCTTTTATAATTTTTGCTATTTCTTGGCTATTACCAATATTTTCTTGATAAAACTTCACCTCGTCTGGAATTATAAATTTATTTCCCTCAGATAAATTATCAACAACAACTATCTCATAACCATTATCTAAAAATTCATACATAACATGGCTACCAATATATCCAGCACCACCTGTTATAAGAACAGTTTTATTCATTTTAATTAACTCCATTTCGGTTTTTCTTTACTTACAAAAACAATAGCATTAATCTTTTAAAATAATACTAAAAAATCTCAAAAGGACAAAAAATAATTATGCTAGAGTTTAACTTAATAAAAGACATGAAATTAACCCCAGAAGTTATCAAAAATTTCGACAATAATAACAATCAAGAGGTAAAAGATATAATCTTAAAAAATAATAAAATCATACTAACAGGCGAAGGTTCAAGTCGTATTTTTCCTGCCAAGAATGCTATTGATTATGTAAAAAGAAACAACCTGAATTATATAGTTGAAACTTATAACTCAAGACAAGTAGCAGAATATAATCCTCTTGGCTATACAATCTTTGGAGCTAGTAATAGCGGTGAAACCAAAGAACTAATTGAATGTTTTCAAACTATAGATAATCCCAATAAATATGGTATAACCATTACTCCTAATTCGAACCTACACAAAGTAACAAAGAAAACTTATAACCTTAAATCACCAAAAGAAGTTGCAATCGCAGCCACTGTTTCTGTAATTGAACAAACTCTATTTTTCCAATCATTTTTTAATGGTGATGAATGGCAACACAAAGATGAACTAGCACAATATATTGCAGATATATTAGATAGTGATATTAATGATAATATCATCTCAAAAATTGCAAATTCTAACAAAATATATTTCGCTGGTAGAAATAATGGTGTTGCTGAAGAATTAACCCTCAAAACAAATGAAATAACAAGACTTCCAAGCCAATATTTAGAAGGTACAATTCTCTTACATGGTATTGAAGAAGTAATGGAAAAAGATGAAACTATCATACTTATTGAACCAGATAAAAAAGACTTTAAGAATATTAAAGAAAAACTAAGTGATCCAATTGGAATTAATATAGTAGCAATAAGTTCTAAAGACACCCCATTTGAGACTATTAAAGTCCCAAAACTAGATAATTTTGATAACTTCATTCAATTAGCAGCAGGCTGGAATCTTTTAGTAAAAACAGGACTTAAACTAGATATAGATTTAGATACAGCCAAAAGAGCCAGAAAGATTGGTAATAAGTTTTAATTCATTCTACAAATATTACCATTAAGATAAACAGCATTCATATCGTAGTTTTTATCATTAAGAACTACGATATTTGCTTTTAAACCTTCCTTAATATCCCCTATCTCATTATTTTTAATATATTGAGCTGGTCTATAAGAAGTCATAAGATAAGCTTCTTTTTGACTAAAACCAATTTTAATCAAATTCTTAAACATATCATAAATAGTAGCACAGCTACCAGCCAACACATCTTCTTCAAGATATACTGCACCATCTTCAATATAAACCTCGTTCTCACCAAGTGTGAATTGACCATCACTCATACCAGTTGCAGCACAAGTATCAGAAACCGCATATAAATTAGGAATATTCTTAAAACTAGTTTTTATAACAGATGGATGAACATGCTTTAGATCACAAATAATCTCTGCATAATCACCTTTTTCAAATATCGCCCCAATCATACCAGGTTCTCGGTGATGCAGACCAATCATTGCATTAAATAAATGAGTACAACCACAAAAACCATCATCTAATGCTTCACAAACTTTATCATAACCAGCAACAGAATGACCTATTTGCAAATTAATGGAATTATCTTTACAAAAATCTAAAAACTCCGAATAATCACCAATTTCAGGAGCAGCTGTAATAATTTTCACAGAGCATAAATTACAAACATCTTTCAACTCATTTACATTATAATCCCTTGCAAATTTGGGTTGAGCTCCTAATTTTTGATTATTAATAAAAGGACCTTCTAGATGTAGACCTTCAATATTATTATTTTCATCTTTCACAAATTTATTACAAATTTCTGCAACATTAAGAATATCATCTTGTTTAGCAGTAAGAGCCGTTGGAAAATAAGATGTAGTACCTTGCCTTAAATGAAATTCAGAAATTTCTTTCAAAGATTCCTCACTTGCATCCATCACATCATACCCCATAGCTCCATGAGAATGTAAGTCAATAAATCCAGGCATAATTAAACAATCATCAACTTCATATTTGTCTTTTTCTACAATTGATACAATTTTTCCATCTTCAACACCTAATTCACCATAAAATTCAGTTGAATTAGATAAAATATATCCTGATATTTTTTCCATAATTAGTTTAATCTACCCAATGCTTTAGCTAAAATTAAATATAATTTACCAACATCAGCCCCAGTAATAATCGATGTTAACACATCAGGTCTCTCACTAGTTCTAGCTCTTGAAAGTAAAGTTTCAAACTCAGCAATATATTTAGTAACATAATTTCTAAAATTTGAATTTTCTTCATATAACTCTTTAATCATATTAATTTGTTTCTTATCTAAAGCCTTTGATAAATGCCTGATAAATGCAGCATGATCACCTGCATAATATTTCTTCCATAACTCTTCCTCGACCGTAGGATTAAACACCCTATTAATATCAACAGTCAAAGATTGTAATCTCTCAAAGATATATCCAGCATCTTTCAAGAATGTATCAGTGCTAAGTTTATCTTGTAATTTTTCAAGCTCTGATAATTGATGTTCTGCTTTTTTAGATGAGGCAAGAAGTGTTTGAATCTGTCTTGAGAACGCACCACCAAGCTTCATTGAATCAGCAGCAATCTTCTCACCTGTATTCGATAGCTCATCTGCATTAGTTTTAAGTAAGTCTAACAATGAAGAAACTTTAGATATTGTTTCATCAGCCTTATGAGCTAACACATCAGATCCTTTATCAAACTCATCGCCAGCTTCTCTAATTTGAATAGATAATCTCTCAGAATTTGTCATCATTTCACCAATAACAGATCTAAGTCTATCAGATGATAATTCAAAATGAGTTGATGTACTCTTAGATGCTTCACCAAATTCATTACTAAGAACTTTTAGTGCATCGCCCATTTCTTTTACTTTTTGCGAAGCTCCTTCAGCCACATTTGTTAAATCATTTTCTTGCTGTTTCATAACATCAGATAACTCATTAACAACATTTTTAGCCTCTTTAGAAATCACTTTTAATTGATCAGTCTGCCCAGATAAAATATCACTAATACTAGTAATATCATTATTTGTATTATTTGATATCTCACTAAATGAGGTCGCTTGCATTTGATATTCATTAGAAACATCTCTAATTTTATCGAGTGATTCTTGGACTACATTATTAGCATTATTAATACAATCATTAAGAGATGTTTCAACCCTATTAGTATCCATCAATGATTGCTTGGTAATCTTCATTGTGTCTTCACTAAGTTTAATTAATTTATCACCCAAAACATCAAACTCATATGACATCTTACTAGTGTCATTAAAAATACTCTTAGTATTATTTTTAAATGTCTCATTAACTAAACCAAGTTTATTCATAAGCTCAGCTGATGCATCTTGTAGAGTTTTATATTGTTGAGAAATTGTAGCTTCCCCAAGTTTTGTTTGAGTAGATACAATATTAACCACATCAGAAAGCTCTTCGGTTTGCCTAATAATAGATTCCCTAATAATATCAGATTGTGTAGATGTTCTTTGAATTGCAGCATCTAAAGTCTCAATATGAGAATCTAAATTATAACCAATCTGCTTTGTATCATCACTCAATTTATCTCCAAGTTTAGCAATATTACCACATTTAACTTGGATATTATCTTCAATTTCTTGGACCTTACCCCCCACACCTTCAACAGATACTAAAAGTTCGCTATTTTGATTTTTAAGGCCTTCAATTAATAATTTTAACTTATCTAAAGCATCATTTGATACTACACTAATATTTGAAGATTGCTCATCAATTGTCTCACCAACCTTATTTAAATTACTAATTGATTCATCAGTAACTCTAATTAGCTCATTAGTTCTAACATTTAACCCCTCTTCTAATAATTCAATTCTTGAGAACACTTTATTGGTATCACTATCAAGTTGAGCTACATCAGATTTCAGTTGCATACTAATTTTATTGGTTTTATCTGATAACCCTTCACAAACATTAGATAATTCAAGCTCTTGTCTCTTAAATAACACATCTAAAGCCTCAGCCCTTTTACTTAAAGCATCAACTGCCTCAGATACATGTATAACCGCTTTATCTGCAGCATCATTTAATATATCAGATTGAATTTCAAATACTTTTAATGTTTCATCCGTTCTAAGTTTTGCTTTTTCACCAGCTCGCTCAATCACTTCATTTTGTTTACCTAAAACTTCAGAAATCTCATATGAACGCTCTTTCGCATTATTAGAAATCTGATCTAATTGAGATGAGTGAAGTTGCATATTAGTTGCAAAATCTTTTGCAGTAACTAACGCCTTATCAGTCACAGACCCAAATATACCAGCTTCTCTTTTAAGTGATTGACCAATAACATCTGCTCTTTTAATGATAATATCTGAACTTTTTAAAATATCCTCCATCTCAACTCTTAAGTTCTTAACAGAAGATGTTGCTTCTTCATCAATTGCAGATGCAGCCCTTGATAATTCATCAACTTGTCGCTTAAGTTCAGCTTTAACATCTTCAATTCTAGCAGCAGTCGCACTAATATGTCTTTGCTGTTGAGAAAGTGCTGCCTCACCAATTCTAGCTTGAGAAACAACTACAGAAGAAAGATCTGTTAAATCATCAGATTGTTTCTTAAGAGATTGTCTAATCATATCTGTTTGTTGTACAGATACTTCACTACTTTGTTTTAATTCATTAATTTGTTGTTCAATTACAACTGCAATATTTTTCAACTTTGCTTCCATTGTAGAAGTTACATTTTCAAATGCTGAGTGTTTATCTTCAATTTTACCTGTTGCCTCTGCAGTCTTATCAATCACATTTTCAATAATATTTGATAATTTATTAGCCTCATTACCAAATACCTCTGTTGTATCAACAATGTTACGATTTGAATTCTCAGTCACAAAATCAATATTCTTAGCCTGTTTTGTAATACTTTCTTCAACTTCATTCATTTTACCAATAGCAATATCAGAAACCCCAACAAGCTCTTTTAATTGCATAGCTATAGATTCTTCAACAACCCCAGCTCTTGATATTACTTTTTCAACTTCTTGATTTAGAAGTTCTGATTGGTTTTTAAATCTAACTGATAAATTATCTGTGTCTTCATTCATTTTAAATAATGTTTTTTCTAATCTATCGCTCTGGAAACTATATAAATTATCAAAACTCTCAATATTTTGATTTAATTTATTAAACATATCTTCAACTTGAGAATTAGCTTTATCAGTAGCAGATAAAATATTATTAGATTGTTCTTCAATAACCGATGCAATTTGCTCTGTATTTTCTCTAGCATTATCAGTCATCATCATCAAATTACTATTACTCTCTTTAAGAACAGCCTTAACATCACCAGCATATTGCTTAATCTCTGCGGCCATTTCTTTTAATTCATTATTTTGGGTCTTAACAGTATTATAAAGATTATTAGAAACTTCAGATGTAAGTTCAGTAACACTTGTAAGCTCTGATACTTGTTGCTTCATCAAACCAGATGAATTTGCAATTACTTCTGAAACATTATTTGCGGTCTTTGTAAGTTCATCAATACTTCCTTTAAACTGCCCAAGAGTATTTTGAGAATAGTCATTCATAGTGCTATAAACAGTAGCCATCTCATTAGTTCGGTCTTTAAGCTCACTTCTAATTAGATCTGACTTTTCCAATGCTTCATTAGTTGCAGATCTAAGTTCAATAACCTGTTCACGAATAGCATCAGCTACAGCTTTAGTGGTTTCTCTACCACCCTCTTCAGGATGAACCAATTGATTCATATACGATCTTAAAAATCTAGCTTCATTTTTAAATTGAGTACCCCTATTTATATAACCAACCGAAACCCATAAAATAAGCACAGGCAAAGTAATACCTGCAATAAAACCAGCAAACTCATTTGGCATCATCATAAACAGATTCGACCAACCAAAATAAGTAGATAAATAAATAGCTATGAATAAGAACCAAAGAACAGTAACTGACAACAAGAGCATATTAGTCTTATTGTTCCACCAAGGCTCATCGTAATAATCAGTTACCTTATCAGAGCTAGACAATGAATCAAAAATTTCTTCATCATTATTATTTTTGTTATTAGAATTTAAACCATCTGACATCTAACTATCCTTTATTTTCCCCAAAACACTAAGAATCTTCTCCACAATATAAACCATCAAGACAAGTAATTCTATGATTTAATCAATCATAAATCACTTATCCACAGATTTATCATTTAGATATAGTCTATTTCTGTTTTTCTATCAGATATTTTAACTTGTTTACAGCCTGTTTCTTGGCCATTTCTATAGAGATTGTTTTAGGTACCACTACCACAGCTTCAATTCTTGTTCGCTCATCAATAGCACAAACCTTAACACTATTTCCCAATACTTTGATTTCAAATAAAACCTGGCTCATAAACTACCTAACACATTCAACTTCTAACATATTTACATTAGCAGAAACTTGTCTCTGCTCACTCATATTATTTAGATTAATAAAATAATTAGTTTTTGCAAGAGTTAATTGAGTTTTCTCTTTATCATCAATCTCAAAACCATTCACAAAATAACCAAGCTTACCCCAATTATTCACCTGCTCTATAGTAAGTTTTTCAGCATCCAGCCGTTCTTCTATCGCATTCCCAAATTCTATATTTTTATGTAAATCTTTATAAACATAGATAATTTTACCACTATCTTCAGGATCAATAGCTGCCTGCATAATATTAAAACCATCTCTTAAATGAGATCTATAACTAAAATAATTTTTCAAATCCACCATAGTCACTGCACAATCTTTACCGTCTCTCCTTGCAATATTTTCCCTCATTTGCACCATTTTTGTACCTAGTTTATTTCCTCTAAACTCATCATCAACTGCAACTTGCTCAAATAGTGCAATTCTATCACTACCAACCCCCAAATTAATATCAGGTAAATTAGCATCTCTATTCTGATGATTGATATATTTAACAGCAGACTGACAAGCAAGTCTATCCCCAACAAAACCACCAATAAACTGCATATCAGGATTATTAACCATTCTCATAAAATCATTAAATGTTTTTCTATGTAAAAAACATTCTTGACCTTTTTTCAGATTATCTAAAGTTCTAAGATGCAACTGATACATTGCATACACATCTTGCTCTTCTAATCTTCTAAAAATTATTTCATTACCATCATTTAAAACATATCTATCTAATATATTAGACATCATACACCTACTCTTATTTTTCTAATTGATCTTAAATTTTTCTATTTTTTTGATTATTTTGCCTAACTTACGGCCGATGTGCGAAACCACACTGCTTAAAGGTAACCCTT
>DHQH01000075.1:0-1736 GCA_002410125.1 Alphaproteobacteria bacterium UBA5343 | reverse complement strand
ATCTTTTTTGAATGTTTTATTTTGAATAAAATATCAGTCATAATTTGAAATCTAATATAAATATTAACTCTTGTCAAACTTATTATTTCTAGGAAATCCAAATGGAGGCAGTTTACCAACACTAGCTCTTTTTCCAATCCATGCTAATAACTCAGTCTCAACTCTAATTCCACCATTACAAGCATAAGGGAGCCCTTCTTCCAGATTAAACGTCTTAACATCAGAAACACCAATACCAGCCATTCCATATTTTTGTAACATCACACCCTTACCACGCCCCATCTCAGGAACTTCACTTAAAGGATAAACAAGCAATCTTCTATTCTCACCAATAATAGCAAGTGTATCGCCAAGTACTTCTTTACAAATAAAAGCCTCATCCTTACTGTCTAAATTTAGAACTTTCTTGCCAGTTTTAGTTTGAGCTAATACATCTTTCTCTTTAACTACAAACCCTTTACCAGATTTTGTAGTAACAATTAATTTTCTATCACCAACATACTTAAATATATGAATAATATCACTATCACCTAAATCAACCATTAATCTAACTGGTTGACCAAAACCCCTACCCCTTGGAATATCATTTGCAGGAATCGCAAAAAATTTACCATCAGTATCAAATAACATAATTTTATCAGTAGTTTGAGCATGCATTATAAATTTAAGTTCATCACCATCCTTAAATTTGAAATCTTCTTTCAAATCAGCATGACCTTTAACAGCTCTAATCCAACCTTTTTCTGACAACAATACAGTAATAGGCTCTTTTTCAATCATTGCTTCAAGCGGAACATCCATTATTGGAGCTTCATCACTCACTTCAGTCATTCTTCTACCAAGTATAGTCTTTTTATTAAATCTAGATTTAATATCTTTAATTTCTTCTGATATTGCAGACCATCTTAATACTTCATTAGCCAAAAGCTCTTCAATCTTAGCTTTTTCTTCTGATAAGTTTTTATGTTCTTCTTTAAGCTGTATTTCTTCTAACTTACGAAGAGAACGAAGTTTCATATTAAGGATAGCCTCAGCCTGAATATCAGTTAAGCTAAACTTTTTCATCATAATAGCTTTAGCTTCATCTTCTTCTCTGATAATTTTGATAACTTCATCCAAATTTAAGAAAGCAATAATATAACCATCGAGCACTTCTAACCTATGATTAATCTTATCTAATCTATATTGAGATCTTCTAACTAACACCTCATGTCTATGCTTTAAAAACTCTTGTAAAATTTCTTTTAGAGATAAAACTCTAGGAACACCCTCACCATCTAGCACATTTAGATTCATATTAAATCTTGTTTCAAGTTCAGTTTGTTTATACAAATGCTCCATTAATACATCAGCATCAACAAGTCGTGATTTTGGAACTAACACAATTCTAATATCTTCAGCTGATTCATCTCTAACATCATCAAGCATTGGGATTTTCTTATTAATAAGAAGAGCTGCAATTTTCTCAATCAATCTTGATTTTTGAACTTGATATGGAATTTCTTTTACAACAATTTGATATTGCCCATGACCTAAATCTTCTTTTTCCCATTTAGCTCTAATTCTAAAAGCACCTTTACCTGTTTCATATGCTTTTACAATATCTTGTTTTTTCTCTAAGATTTTACCCCCTGTAGGAAAATCAGGAGCGATAATATATTTAACTAAATTTCCAACTTCACATTCAGGATGCTTAATTAAATATAATAACCCATCACAAACTTCACTAACATTAT
>DHQH01000089.1:5229-9845 GCA_002410125.1 Alphaproteobacteria bacterium UBA5343 | reverse complement strand
AGAAACATGGTTATCTACATGGTGATAATTTATTAAAATCAGTGGGACAAATATGCCTAAACTATACTGATGGGAATGATTATGCAGGAAGAATAAAATCTACAGTATTTGCTATGTTTTTTAGTGAAAAAGATGAATTTGATATGCAAGAGATTGCTAAAGATATTTATTATAATGTGAAAAATATATTACCTCAATTTGAGTTAGATAAAGAAGAAAGAAATTACAATATTGCTTATGTAAAGAGAAAGCAACAAGACGAAGTTTTTGAAAATATGAGACAAAGAATTAGAAAAATATTGATGAGAAAAAAAGAGGTTGCTGGAATATTTAACGATATGGAAGAAGATGTTTCAAAAGCTAGAAGAACTGGGCAAGCTATTAAAACTCCTAAATTTGATGACAAACTGAAATTTGAAGATGATATAGATATATAACTAATATTCAAAACTCAAATTATTTTTATTGCTGACTGTTGAGGCTCCGAAAATGGAAATAGTTAACCCTGCATCATCAACAAACGTTTTAGGATTTATTAGGGCATAAAGATTAGTTTTACCATTGATTGCTTTACAAAGTTTCATTTGGCTATCATCAAGACGAGAATTAATTTTAGTCATGATTACCGCTCTGGCAAGGTTAGGATTTTTTTCGGTATTAACTGATTTTAGACCAACTTCATAAAAACCATTTAGTGAATTTAGAACTAGCTTTCTTTTCCTAAGTAAATATGGTTTATTGGTCGGATTTTCACTATAATATTTTGTGATGTTTTCTTTGATATTAGAAATTAAAGACACATCACTACAGGCCGGCATATGGATAATATTTTGAGATGTGTTAACAGCTTCTACTTCATCATTTGCTTTTACATTATATGAACAGAACAATAATGTTATAAAAATAGTAAAAATAGATTTTTTTAGCATATTAACACATCTCCATTTATATTGTATCGCCAAGGCGATAGATCTGGATTCCCGCTATTGCGAGAATGACAATTTTTAGTAATTTAATGTTTTTGGTGTTCTTGGGAATGGTATAGTATCTCTGATGTTGGCAATGCCTGTTACTAACATCATCATACGCTCAAAACCAAGACCAAAACCACTATGTGGAACTGTTCCATATCTTCTAGAATCCAGGTACCATTCATAGTCTTTAACATCCATACCCATTTCTTCAATTCTAGCGGTTAGAACATCCATTCGCTCTTCTCTTTGCGAGCCACCAATTAGCTCCCCTATTCTTGGAACCAAAACATCCATAGCAGCAACTGTTTTACCATCATCATTTACTCTCATATAGAAAGCTTTGATGTCTTTTGGGTAGTCATAAACAATTACAGGTTTTTTGAAATGCTCTTCAGCTAAATATCTTTCATGCTCAGTTTGCATATCAACACCAAATTCTGGTTTATATTCAAAGTCTTTACCAGATGATTTCATAATTTCAATTGCTTCGGCATAAGATACCCTTGCAAAATCATTGTTAACGATATTGTTTAATGTATCCATTAGAGTTTTATCAATGAAGTTTGCAAATAGCTCTAAATCTTCAGCACAATTATCCATGATATGTTTAACTAAATATCTAACAAATTCTTCTGCTAAATCCATATTATCATTTAAGTCATAAAATGCCATTTCTGGTTCAATCATCCAAAATTCTGATGCATGTTTGGTGGTGTTTGAATTTTCGGCTCTAAAAGTTGGACCAAAGGTATAAATTTCACCAAGCCCCATCGCAAACATTTCACCATTTAGCTGACCTGAAACTGTTAAGTTTGATTCTTTAGTGAAGAAGTCTTTAGAATAATCAATTTCACCTTTATCAGTAAGTGGTGGGTTTTTCATATCAAGAGTTGTTACTCTAAACATTTCCCCTGCACCCTCACAGTCAGAACCGGTGATGATTGGAGTGTGAACATATCTAAAGCCTTTTTCATTATAAAATTTATGAATAGCATATGATAGTTCAGATCTAATTCTAAAAGCGGCACCGTATTTATTAGTTCTTGGTCTAAGATGAGAGATTGTTCTTAGATATTCATCTGTATGTCTTTTTTTCTGTAATGGGAAATCGTCTGCAGCTAATCCAATAATTTCGATTGTTTCCGCATTAATTTCTACTTTTTGTTTTCCACCTTGAGATGCAACAAGCTTTCCAGTAACAGAAATTGAAGAACCAGTTGTTAATTTTTTAATTTCGTTTTCATAATTGGCAAGATTATTATTAGCGATAATTTGAAAATTATTTAAGCAACTTCCGTCATTAATTTCGATAAAAGAAAATTCTTTTGAATCTCTTCTGGTTCTAATCCAACCTTTTGCTAAAACATCAATATCTTTTGATTCTGATGCTAATAAATCAATTATCTTTGTTCGTTTCATTTTTTTAATCTTTCCTTTTTGTTTTGAGATTATATCTCGTTCTTGCCAATAAAAATCGCCCTAGAAATACTAGAGCGATTTTCATTATAAAAGGTTTTCTCTTTTAATCAACCCCCAAAGTTAGATTGAGTGGATGGGTTGAAGTTATGGACAGCCTGAGCTAAAATTAGCATTACCATCAAGAGTGTTGGTATCTGAGGTGGTTGTGTAATCATTAATAGCTGTCCAGCAACCATCTGTACCATAATCAGAAGAATATAAACCAATTTGAGCTCCTGTATAAATATTCATAGTGCCGACATTATGATCTATCGCTTGAGCAGAAGCACCTGTAGCAGTAATAATTATTTCTGCTTGCCCATTTATATTCACTGTTGCTCCTGAGAGAGTATAAATAGCATCAGCTCCTATACCTGATGTTTGCAAGGATACTTCTGCCCCATTACTAATATTGGTTATAGCTCCTAATTCAGTATAAATAGCATAATTGAAATTATACACACTATTAATATCAAGATACCCTTCTATATTAACTGTTCCTTTATTTTCAATTCCATAAGCATCGGTCATAACTACAGATTGAATATCTATATTCATATTTTTTATTGTACTACTTCCCCCTGATGAACCTATCTTTATTGCTGTATTATTACTATACAAATCAAAATCACTGATCGTATTATCCCCATAAGAAGCTACGATACCATAAGTTGTTGCTGTAATACTTGGAACAGTTAAAGATGTACATTCTGAATGCGAAGCATAATATCCAGGACCAACTAAACTAACACCATTAGACAACCACATAGATAAGCTTGTTGTAATATCACTACCAATCAAAATTGTCTGGCCTGAGGTTGCTGCCCCCAAAGCTGATGCTAAACTAGCTTCATCTGTAGCAATATAGTCTGGATTTGCTGCAGTTGCACAAGCAGCACTGTCAGCATGGCAATCAACATGGCATGATGAGTCTGTGTGGCAATCTGTATGGCAATCGACATGGCAACAAGCATTTCCATTGTCTTGCCATTGCAGAACAGGGTAACCTCCTGTGGCTGGTATACACCAAATATCTGTAAAATCCCAACCTGCTGCAGTAAAGGTGCTTTCTGTTTGCATTTCTGCAGTTGTCTTACCTACTTCACTATTACCACCACTAGTAGTAGCACCAGAAGTTTCAGTATCCCAGAAAGAATCAATTAGACTGTCTGGATAAGGAGTGTATTCCACAAACCCATTACCATAAGGTGTTTCACCTAAAGAATATGATGTATATATTGTACCTTTTTCATGATAACCAACAAAACCACCGCCTCCCGTTGTATGGACATCACCTGTCGCATATGAATTATAAACTCGACCACTATTATAAATACGAGCTATTAATCCACCATAATATTTACCGCTATAACTTATATCTATATCTGCAGTTGAATATGATTCATATAATGATCCTCCAGACATCCATCCTATTAAACCACCAGCTTTACTATCTGTTGATGAAGTAATCGTACCAGTGAATCCAAGTTCCCTTTGCCCTGACATGCTAGTTCCGCCTAATAAACCTCCGCAATAACCTGTTAAATTAGCTTTACATATAACATCTGCATTTGAGGTACTACCAATAAGACTTCCCCCTGAGTAAGCTATACCAATTAAGCTACCTGTATTACTTCCTCCTGTGACAGAACCCCCATATATATTAACATTAGATACTACAAGATTATCTCTAGATGTAGCTGCTAAAATGCCTACATTTGTAGTACTTCCTCCATAAACTGTAGCATTGAAAATATCTAGGTTTTTAACTGTTCCGTCAAGATTACTAAACAAACCAGCAGCATATGTTTCAGGCTTATTAATATTTAAGTTATATATACCTAAAT
Source organism: Alphaproteobacteria bacterium UBA5343 (assembly GCA_002410125.1). Lineage (GTDB taxonomy): Bacteria > Pseudomonadota > Alphaproteobacteria > RF32 > UBA5343 > UBA5343. Next base: position 5,566 of record DHQH01000089.1, on the reverse strand, counting down.
TACAACCATCTATAATGCCTGTGAAATAATCACCAACAGGATAAGGAATAGGATCAAATTCTGCTATTGAAGATAAATCAATATTTGCTCCAAGTTTGTAATTACCTGCTAAATCGTTTCTGATATTATTAAAATCTGTTGCATTATTAATTTCTATATATCCTGAGCTTTCAGCATCACAAGTTGGAGTCCCTACAGGAACCGTATCTGTATGACAATCGACATGACAAGATGAATCAGTATGGCAGCAGCCTGCAGTGAAATTTGCATCACTGTCTAGGGTGTTTGTAATTGTTGTAATTGTATTATCGGCATTTGCGGTCCAACAACCATCATT
>DHQH01000089.1:2991-5020 GCA_002410125.1 Alphaproteobacteria bacterium UBA5343 | reverse complement strand
GTCCAACAACCATCATTTGCTGTACCATCTATTGCGGTATATAAACCTATTTGGGCCCCTGTTGTGAAATTAACAGTAGAAGGGGGTGACGGATATATACCATTGGCTCCAGTTACAGAATTTGTTGTGATAATTGTCTTAGAACCATCGTAGAAGTTAGTAGTATTATCTCTTCCAAACAAGCCATGTGAATCTTCTCCAGATGTAGAAATATACAACTCAGCACCTGAACTTACATTAACAATTGCACCATTATCAGCATGTATTCCTTTGCCAGCCTCACCGTCTTTTGTAAGATTCACAACACCGCTAATATCTATTACCCCCCCAAAACTAGCGACTACAGAGACAGGGTTATGTGTGGGAATTGAAGTATCATTAGCATATATATTTATATTATTAATCGTTGTGTTACCACCATCATTATATAATGCTGCACAAGCTGTCCAATAATTACTACTAGTTATAAAATCGAGATTGAAATCACTTAAAGTATTATTACCTAATAATGTTATACCTTCTTCTGTTGTAATACTCATATCTAAATTAGGTCTGACTGATGGGTCGGTTGAACATTTGTCGTTTTGGTCGTTAAAATATCCTGGACCAACAAGACTTATACCATCGGCAAGGGTAATGCCACTTGTGGCACTAATATCACCTGTTAAGACGATGATGTCGCCTGAGGTAGTACAGCTAGAAATAGCAGAAGTTAGGGTCGCTTCACCTGTGGCAACAGCACATACATTTGGCATTGCTTCAAGATTTGCAGAATCACAATAACAAGAATCTGAATAACATCCATCAGTATGACAACCAGTTGCAGAACAACCAGAATTAAAGTTGGTATCACTGTCTAGTGTGTTAATATGAGTGGTTGTTGATTTTGTATGGGTTGTATTAGCAGTCCAACATCCATCTGTACCTGCATAAGAAACATGAAGTCCTATTTTAGCACCATCTGCAATATCTATTGTTGAAGAGTCATTATTAATAGCATCAATAGTATTTTGAGTAGTAGTGATGTCTAAATATGATGAAGCACCAAGATTTAACTCTGCCCCTGTTTTATTTTCAAAAGCATTTTGTTCACCCGTAGATGAAGTAACGGTATCTGTGATGATCACCGTTCCATTTAGATTGAATATAGAATCTTCATTAAAGATACCATAAGAAATATCCCCACCTGTAATAACAGTGACAGAAGCTGAAGAGTTCACATTAACTGTAGCACTATCCCTCATAACAAAAGGATCACCACTATCTCCTGGGGTATTAATATCTATATCACCATCTATATTTAATATTGAGCCATAAATTCTAAAACCACAAGCTTGACCATTGGCATCTATTTTCATATCTTTTACATCAATAGGTTTTGTACCTGTGTAATCTCCATATATAGCACCAATATCGCTTGTAATTGTAGATGATGGAATATCAATATCAAAATATTTTATTTCGTTATTACCTTTTGCGATAATTGCATGATTTGTTGAGATATTAAAAGTGATTTTTGGGCGGCTTGATGAAGATGTAGAGCATTGATCGTTTGCTGAATTGAAATATCCTGGACCTACTAATTTTATGCCATCGCTTAAAGTAAAACCACTTGCAGTCGTAAAACTATTAGCAATAACTATTATATCACCACTAACTGTACAAGACGAAATAGCTGAGGTTAGGCTTGCAGCATCAGTTGCAACAGCACATACATCGGTTTGAGCTGATAAGAAGGTAGCATCACAAGAAATTTCTGCATTTCCACAGGTGTCAACATTTTGGTTATCATAGCAGTTATAATCGGTTGGAGTTCCGCAACCATAGTCAAAAAATTCTCTTTTATAGTTTGATAAATCAGTGATTTGATTAGTCATATCTTCTGAATTATTACTAACATATCTTTTAGAATTAATCGTTACATAAGGAAGAGTTACTTCATAATTTGGACAGTAATATGCACCACCAATGATACACATATTTTCACCATCTTCGTCTCTTACTAAATTACATAAAGAATCTTCTACTT
>DHQH01000089.1:1557-2801 GCA_002410125.1 Alphaproteobacteria bacterium UBA5343 | reverse complement strand
ACATAAAGAATCTTCTACTTGGAGTTCTTTAGCCTCAATTGAGGCTTGTTGATTGATGCACCAAGGATCTGTTGCAGCATCCACATGACATCCTGAGCTATCGGTATGACAATCGATATGACAGTCTGGAGTATAACATTCTCCTGGGGTGTGGCAAGTTGTTGTTGAATCTGTATGACAGTCTGAATGACAGTTTCCGTAACATTTAGTGCCACAGCCGATACCATCACCTGTATCGTCTTCACAACCATAACAAACACCAGAACCATCGCTAGTTCCAGCAATGGAACCACCTGCTCCAGATAATAAGCCATCAGAATCTTCAATTGGAACAAGAGATGCTAATTTTTTAAGATTTATATTAGAGGTATCTGCATAATTATTTATAGGGGATAAATTTGTATGAGATGCTAATTTTTTATATAGGGCGCTTTCTTGTGATTTTTCAGGGGTTTTATTATTTAAATCAATACTTATATCATCATTATTAATGGATGCAATCGCCGTTGTTGCCAATAGCGATAATGATGTGCCTATTGCTAAATTACGATAATTCTTCATATTTTATACCCCTATATAATATTCTTGAATAGCTAAAATTCTAATGTTTCCAATCTATTTGTCAATATAATATAATCATATTAACATATTATAAATGGCGAAAGAACCATTATGATGTAGCACCAAGCTTTTATTATAGCATAATTTGGTTGTAAAACGAATAAAAAGCTGTTACATTTTTATTACATTTTAAGCAGAAATAGTGAACAAACATCAAGGAGTTAAGATTATGAAAAAAATAAATTTTTTATTTATAGCACTATCTTTTATGTTATCGGCTTGTGCTAGTGATATATCGACTGGTTATTATGAAGCTGGTCAAATTGGCAAGGTTAATCATGTAATTAAGGGGACAGTGATTAGTGCTAGACCTATTTATACCGCAGATAATCAAGGACTTGGCGGCTTAGCTGGAGCTGCAATTGGCGGTGTTGCTGGATCTATGGTTGGTGGAGACAAAGATGCGAACCGTCTTGGGGCTGTAATTGGTGGTACTGCAGGTGCTGTTGCAGGATCTGCTACAGAAAAAGCAATTACAAAACAAGCTGCGATGGAATATATCGTAGAGACTGATGGTGGAAAGATAATGTCTATTACTCAAGGGGTTGATTCAATGCTAAAAATTGGACAAAGAGTGATGGTGATATATGGTAATAGAGCCAGGGTTATACCTTATAACGGCC
>DHQH01000089.1:1120-1309 GCA_002410125.1 Alphaproteobacteria bacterium UBA5343 | reverse complement strand
AATATTAGCCTTCATCTTTTGCACGATTGATTGCTAATTTTCAAATAATAAAAAAATTCATGTATGAATTGCTTCCCTAGAATTTTTTATTTTCTCAATTCGCTTCCACTCGCACAAAATCCTTCAGGCAAGTGCAATAATTTGCTGAAGAACTCAATTCTAAATTGCGAGATTGCCACAGCGATAAAT
>DHQH01000089.1:0-891 GCA_002410125.1 Alphaproteobacteria bacterium UBA5343 | reverse complement strand
CGATAAATCGCTTCGCAATGACCCAACTTATTGGGACTCAACTTATTAAGAAACTAGTAAGATAAATTTAAAGCCCCTATTTTATTGGGGCTTTTTTTTGTGGAGCTAGATGATTTCTACACCGATACCTAAAACACCAAACCTTGCTTCTTGTTCATGAGAGAAGAAAATATACATATCATTTGGATCAATAACATGACTTTCATCATAACCAAAATAGGTCGATGGGAAATCCTTAAACAATCTATCGAAAGTTTGATAGTGATGAAGTGAAACCACTTTTACTGTAACTGTCTTGGCCTCATCCTCTCTGGCTCTAAATTCTATTTCATCACCTAAGAGGACAGTTCTTCTTTTCATATCATATAATCTAACTTCAATTTTTTTCTTACCAGATTTTAATCTATCAAAGGCACTGCCTGTTAATCTCATTATATGTTTTTTCATAATTTTTTACTCCAATTTAGGAAATTTTAAGGGAATTATAGTCTTATATAGTTAAGATTGAGTTTAGATAAATATTTGAAAGGTTGGTAACAATGGAATATAAGGTTGTGATGTATTCAGAAGGATTGCTTGGATCTATTTTACTTGGGCAATCAAGAGTTAATACCGAGAAATTTTCTGAGTTTTTAAATGGTTATGGTCGAGATGGATGGGATGTTGTAACCATGGAAAAAGAACGAAGAAGAGAGTTGTTATTCTTTTCTAGGGAAGCTTTTATGGTTATACTAAAAAGAACCAAACAATAGTTTTGATAAGATAATTTGTGGAGCTATAAATTTTTTTATTTAATTAGGTAAAAAAATACTTGCATTATTAAAATGATTACAGTAAATATATCAACACTAACTGATTGTTGGGATGTGGCCAAGTGGTAAGGCACCGGTT
>DHQH01000121.1:22941-23175 GCA_002410125.1 Alphaproteobacteria bacterium UBA5343 | reverse complement strand
TTGAATCGCTAAAGCGATAGAGCTGGATTCCCAGACTAAAGCTTGAGAATGACAGTTAATTATTTAATAATGCTTTACACTTTTGGATCATTTGGTGTTTCTTTGCCATTATATCTTGAGATTCTATATTTATAGTACCTAAATCTAATCCCTTACCCTCTTTATCTAATCCTTTATAATCAGCAATATCTAATGCTATGGCGATGTCGTTACGAGATTGCCACGCTTCGCTCG
>DHQH01000121.1:22396-22676 GCA_002410125.1 Alphaproteobacteria bacterium UBA5343 | reverse complement strand
CACGCTTCGCTCGCAATGACAGAATTTGTGTTGAGATTGGCAGGAACTTCATCTGCAATGACAGTGTTTGTATCTAAGCCTGCTGGGGTGACGGATTTACCATTGACATCAACACCTTCAATATATTCAACTCCGCCTAATAGTTTTTTACAAAATTCTTTACTTACAACCAGTTCTTCATTTTTATTAATGTTATTTGTTAAGTTTTCTTCCGCAAAAACTGGATTTATTATCATTAATATCAAGAATGAAGTAAGCAAAATTTTCATAATTATTTCCT
>DHQH01000121.1:21419-22209 GCA_002410125.1 Alphaproteobacteria bacterium UBA5343 | reverse complement strand
AAAATTTTCATAATTATTTCCTAATTAAATGGGTTATCATAACCGGTTTTATATCAGTATATTTATTGATGATTTTTCTTGCGGCAATTCTTGCTATTTCTTTTATTTGTTCGTCAGTTTCTTTGCGGCTCTTCTTAGTTTGGGATATGGTGAGTTTTATTAGATTTTCAATTTCTTCTATCATCATTGGATATTCAGCAAAATCTGCAACATCTAAAGTTGAGAGCATTATTGGTTCGATTAAATTACCTTTATTATCGACTGTAATAGTCATGAATGCACTACAGTTAAAGGCGATTTTTTTACGGTTTCTAATCAAATCTGAACCAATTGAGATGAGTTTGTTTCTATCAACAGCTAAGACATCAACAGGAACGGTTTGAATTTCTTTAGCTCCGCCCTCTTCTAGCTTTATAAATTCGCCATTTCTGATTTTGAGATTTTCTTTTACACCTAGATGTTCGGCAAAGTTTATATGTTCTCTGATTTGGATTGAATCTCCATGAACTGGAATTGAGATTTTTGGTTTTACAATTTCATATAATTTTTTAATGTCTGGTTTTCCGCCGTGACCAGAGACATGCACAAAGTCAAAATCATTTGAAACAACATCTACATCTAATTTGGCAAGTTTGTTTTGTAAGTTTAAAATCGCGGTTTCATTGCCTGGAATGATTTTTGATGAAAAGATTACAACATCACCTTTGCCAAGTTTGATATATTTATTAGTATCATTGGCTATTCGGTTTAGGGCAGCTCTTGGATCACCTTGTGAACCTGTGCAGATATA
>DHQH01000121.1:19678-21293 GCA_002410125.1 Alphaproteobacteria bacterium UBA5343 | reverse complement strand
CTTGTGAACCTGTGCAGATATAAAGCTTTTTATTATCTGGAATTTTATCAGAATTTCTACTGGTTTCGATATGTGGTAAATCGTGAAGATAGCCACAGGCTCTTGCTAGTTTATAGTTTCGCTCAATAGAACGGCCGACTAAAACTGGTATTTTACCATGGTCAAAGGCGGTTTTGGCAATAGTTTCTAATCTTTCGATATTAGAGGAGAAACAAGCAACAGCAATTTTCTTATTATATCTTTTAATTAGTTTACCAAGACTTTCTCTAACTTCTCTTTCAGAGCCGATTTCTTCATCAACAAAGATATTAGTTGAATCACTAATAAGAGCTAGCACACCTTCTTTGGCTATATTTTGTAATGGAGTATAGTCGAGTTTAGCTCCAATTAATGGATCTTCTTCTAGTTTATAATCTGTCGCATGAACGATATTGCCATATTTGGTTCTAAGGATGAAACCTATATTTTCTGGGATTGAGTGCGGGATTGGAAAAGCCTCAATATCAAAGTCACCCAGTTGTATTCTATCGCCCTCTGGGTTCATATCTTGTAGGTTTGCTTCATCAAATGAGCCAAATTCTTTTAGACGGTGAGCTATCATTTCTTTGGCGAATGGAGTTGAATAAATCGGAATATCTGGATAGTTTAATTCTCTTAAAATATGTCCAATTGCTCCATAGTGATCTTCGTGAGCATGAGAAATAAAAATTGCTAAGATGTCATCGGTTTTGTCTTTTAAAAATTCGACATCTGGGACAAGTAAGTCAATGCCAGGAAGATTATCACCTGCAAAGCCGTAACCAACATCAATGATTATAAACTTGTCATTTATAGCATAGAGATATAGGTTTAGTCCGATTTTTTCAATTCCGCCTAAAGCTCCAAAATATAATCCGTTTTTAAAATTATTATCACTCATTATTAAACTCTTTTCTGTTAACTAAAAAATACATCGCCTGCAGTAATTTTAGTTATTTTTTTATTTTCTGTTTCTAAGAGAAGAATGCCATTTTCATCAATATCAATAAATTTTCCTGAAAGGCTTTTGGTTGGTAAATTGACTTTTATATTTTGCCCTAGACCTTTGGCATTTTTGAGCCATTCTTTTCTTATATTTGTAAATCCGTTATTTTTTAATTCTGTTATTTTTTCATGCAAACAATCGCATAATTTATCAAAAAATGCATCTTTATTTATATCCGCTGTATAGTCTTGCAAGCAAGTAATACAATAGTTAGCCTCTGCTATGGTTGGGGAAGTTTTGATATTTACCCCTATACCGATGATTATCCAATCATTATCAGCTCGCTCAATTAAAACTCCAGAGGTTTTGGCATTATTAATTAATATATCATTAGGCCATTTTAGCTCGATTTTTTTATCAATAAAACTGTTCATAGCATTATGCAAAGCAATGGAGGTTGTGAAACTTAAATGACCGATATCTAAGCCCGTATCTTTAACCACGAAAGAGGTAAATAAGTTACCCTCTTCTCCAAGCCAGGCTCTCCCCCTTCTACCGCGACCTTTAATTTGCTTATCTGCGATAATGACAAAATTTTGGCTGGGTTTTTGTTCAGCTAAAATCTTTGCTTCGTCATTGGTGCTACCAACT
>DHQH01000121.1:13976-19589 GCA_002410125.1 Alphaproteobacteria bacterium UBA5343 | reverse complement strand
AGTTTTTTTTATTATATGCCAGTTTGCCATCTAAGTTATTACCATTATGCAATATTTCACCAAGATATTAGGGTTTATAAATAGTATAACTGTGATTAAAGTCAAGATAGTTATTAATATACTGATAATTGGTGAAATTTTGGCATCAATTTCACTAATGGAATTATTAAAATAAATTAGCTTTAATATTTTTAACAAACTATAGGCAATTATCAAATTACTCAACACTATTATGGTGATGATGAAGATTGATTTGCTGTTTATGAGTGGAATAAACATCATAACCTTGGCGATAAAGCCTGCAGTTGGTGGAAGACCTATAATGGCTACAAATAAAATAGTGATTGCTAGGGTTAAAAGTCTTTTGTGGAAGAAAAGCCCTGATAAATCTTGGATATGCTCTAATAAATCGCCTTTTATTCTAAGTGCCATAATAACAGAGTAACATAACATCATAGTGATTGAGTAATAGATTATGAAATAAAACAGTGCTGATATGGATAGTAATGTTGGGTTGATTAAATATAGTAAAAATAATCCACTGAAATACATTGAGATGAATGAGTATAACCTTTTGATATTTTCTTGATTAGTCGATGCAATTGCACCAACAAAAAGTGAAAGGCTAGCGGTAATCATAAAGATAATTTGCCAGATGGAAATTAAAACCGCAAATGGGATTAATACGAGCTTGGTTATTATCAAAAAGAATGTGGATTGGACGGTGCTTATTAAATAACCTGAAACAGCAGTTGGTGCCCCCTCGCTCACATCAGGGAAACATAGATTTAGCGGGAATAAGGCTAGCTTTGATAAAATACCTATCATTAAAATTATAAAGGCGATGATAAACATATAAGAGTTTTTATAATTCTCAGAAATGACAAGTAAATGATCGTAATTTAAGTGACCGCTATAACCATAGATAATAGAGATGGCAAAAATAATTAGAGATGATGAAAAGAGATGAGTGATAACATATTTCATCCCTGCTTCGGTTGATCTGTGAGCTCTTCTTTTATAGGTAACTAGGTAAACAATGCTAATCATTGCTAGTTCTAATGAAATATAAAGGGTGAATAAATTATAAGATAGCACCGCTAATAATAAGCCAACAACAGAGACTAAATAAATGCTAGTAAATTCAAATCTGGCGAATGATTTATGATTTAGATATTCTTTAGAAATTATGAGCATTATTAGTGAAGAAATAATCACAAAATATCGTGAAAACAAACTAAAATCATCAAATTTAAACAGCTTATATTTATCTTGATGAGAAGATAACTGATTCTTAATAATATTATAATCCATACCACCAATATTATGGTTTAAGATTATTAATAAAATTAAAGCAATTAATAAGACGATAAACCCGATATTTATACAGATATTATTGACATTTTGTTTTTTATATACACCATATAAAAGTATTAAAATAGCCGATATAGCAATAAAAATTTCTGGGAGAAAACTAATTATCATTTTATTTTTCCTCCTTTTTTAATAATAAATATAGATTAGGTAAAATATTTAATAACATCATTAATAAGAAAATTTTGATGTCTAACATTTTATAATAGCTAACAAATAACATATAGGTTAGAAATAAACCTAAATTAAAGACATAAAATAAGAAAATATTTTGATATCTAAAGGTAATATAAAGAATAGATAAAATCGTTAAGATGGATAAGATTAGGTTGATTTCTGGTGAGTTTAGCGACAGACCACCCATCAGTCTAATAAAACTGTAAACTCCTATAATTGGGAGTGATGATGATGTTATAATCTTAAATTTTAACTTTAATCCATTATAAATTCTGGCTTGATAATTATGAAATGGTATTAATGGGATTTTTGATAATATAGTTAGTATTAAACCAATGACAATATAGAGTTTATAGTGGTTTGGGGTGTCGCTAAAATTAATTTTTGTAAACTCCGTATCCTCTGTTATGATAAAAATTAATATGATGGTTGCGAGAAATATAAATGATCCAAAAAAGTTATATAGGAATAGTTTTGTAGCAGCAATTATTGAGTTTTCATTTTCACTACAGCCAATTAATAAAAATAATGGGATTAGTCCAATTTCAAAAAAGATATAAAATGTGAATATATCTGCTGCAAAAACTAGACCTAAGAAACTTGATTGCCCCATTAATAACAAGGCTAGATTATACTTCATATGATTGTCTTTTTCTTTATTACAAGCAAATAAAGCGATGATGGTAATGGCTGAAATTAGTAGCGAGATAATAAATGAGATATTATCAATACCAAGGGTTAGATTGATATTTATGAAAGATAGCCAATCGTAATTTTCAACTAATTGCAATTCATCTTTGGAAAAATCAAACTCGGTGAATAATCTAATGAGTAAGATGAACTCAAAAATAATAGTGAGGATTGCAACATTAAATGAGTTTTTGTTTTTTAATTCTATATTATCGCCTTTTGATGATAGCATAAAAATAAGCCCTAAAATTGGCAAGAATATAATTGATGATAAGATTGGTAAACCGCTCATTTTATAGGTCTCCCATATATAAAGCTATCAAAATAATAGCTATTAGAGATATAAGGTTTAGCAAAAACCCTCTAACAAGTGAACCATTATAAATATTTTTTATAATGCTAGATAGTTTTGCAAATATTATTTCTATGATTTTATCAAACAAAATTCTATCCTCTCATTGTGTTTATTTCTTTTATTTTGGTGGTGTCATGCTTCCTGAAATAGACCATAGCTACCGATAATATCGCAACCGCATGTATGGCAATTATAACCAACAAGAATAATGCCATTGAGTAACCTGAAAATGTTTTTTGGAAATGTGCAAAATTTATAAAGTTCAGAATTGCTGCTAAAAAGATAAGCTCAAAACCACAAAAGATATTTATGATATTTTTGCGACCTGTGATAATAGTTATAAAACCAATCATAAAGAGGCAAAGACCTAGATTTAATAAAATATCGACCATATTATTTATCCTTACCTTGACTAATGATTATCACTTCGTCTTCTTTGTTTATTTTAAATTGCTCGGAGGCTTCGGTTCTAATAATCTTTTCTGTTCTTATTCTTAAAACTAACATAGTTGAAGCAATGATAGATATAAAAATCAGTAACGACATAATAACAAATGAAGGTGTATTATCTATAAATATATTTTTAGATAAATCTGCTAATTTTAGAAATGTTATATCACTAGCAGTGGGATAATATATAAAGACTGCAATAACTGAGACAAGTTCAATCATAAAACTTGCGAAAATAGTATGGATTATTTTTAGTATCTTAGGGTTGGAGACTGATAGTTCTAATTTTTGATGGTTCTTATTGCGCATAATTACTGAGTAAACAAGAGTTACCATAAAAATTATCATAAAGATAATGAATATAGCAATAGCTGGATAAATCCCCCCTATGGTTAGGCTTATTGCACAGATATTAATCATTACTAAAAGTAAAGCTAAAATGGAGCCAATACTCCTGGTCATAAAGATAATGAGTAATGCATTTATGGTAGCAAAAACTGAAAAAATATTAAGTAAAATGATTTCTCTCATTTTTATCCCCTTATAAAAGCAATAATTAGCATTAATAAAACCCAAAATAGTAAGAATGGTACGAATCTTTTAAATGTCAATCTCATTATTCGTTCAACACTTGTAGCCATAACATTTCTATTTAGGAAATAGATTACAATATTAAGAAGAACAATCTTGATTAATAAAGAAATTTCACTCGGAAGAGATAAAAACTCTTTCCATCCTCCAAAAAACATTAAGATGATACCGTAAGAATAAATAAAAAATTCGAGTATTTTATTGGTATTTTTAACAGATCTTGTAACCCCAAAGCTATTATCAATAAAATCTACGGAATGGCTAGTGTAATATCTTTGTTTTAAGTTTATAAAATTAGCAATTAATAACACAAAAATTGGAAAATGAAGATAAATATTGATATGTTCTGATTGTTTGGCAACTATTACATTGGTATTGATATCTTCTGAAAATATAATGATTGATAACATCACTAATAAATAAATAATAGAGAAAGAAATAATTTTTGCTAATTTGGTATAAGTTGATACAAAGTTATGGTCGTAATTTCTTGGAAAAACACCGTAAGTAATAATTGGCAAAGTGAGTTTTAAGGTGATGTAAGTAAAGATAGTTAGTAATGCATAATCTTGCAAAAGATTAATTACATAAAAATTATTTGAAAATGGTAGTAATAAAATTACAAAAATAGATATTGTTAACTCTAAATAAGGATAAGTTATAATCCCAATATCTGATGATTTCATTTTACCATTTTTTGATTTGATGATAGCTCTTACTATCTTATGAAAATAGTAAAGAGGATTGAGGTATTTGATTTTATTTTTTCCTGCTATCATTTTACTTATCCAATAAACTAATATTTAGATCAAGCGAACTCATAATAATTGGAACATCGGATAGTTTTGCTCCTTCCAAAATATTATTAATTGCTTGGAGTTCTCCAAAACCTGAGTTTTTAATTCTAACTCTTAGAGGCTTTAGAGTTTCATTACTAGTAATATTAATTCCGATTTCACCATTAGCACTCTCAACTGCAGAATAAACATCACCTATTGGTAATCGGTTTAATAATCTACGATTTTTTTCTTCATATTCTAAACCTAATAATTCTTCTAAACAGCTATCAATGATTTTGATTGATTCTGGAATTTCATATATCCTGGTTAAAAATCTAGAATAACAATCACCTGATTTGGTTAAAATAATAGAAAAATCTAGTTTATTATAGCTTGAATAGCTCATATTTTTTCGCAGATCAAAACCAACTCCCGTTGCCCTTAGGTTACAACCTGATACCCCATTAATACTGGCAAGATCTCGAGACATGATACCAATTGAAACGGTACGATGCTTGAAAGTTTTATTATCGGCAATATTATTAATTAGCCTCATATCTTTTGAGAATTCATATTTAATATAATTTTCAATATCGCTGATTATATCATCTGTAATTGCAGCATTAATACCACCTATTTTGATAAAGCTGATATTGCTTGCATTTAATTTATTAATGAGATCATTAATTTTGTTTTCTATTTTTTTGATTTTGCGAACTAGATATTTAATATCTAAGGCTTTTAGTATATTTTTAACCATATTAATATGATTATAAATCCTAAGGAATTCCATATATAAAATTCTAGAATATTCATCATATTGTGAGATTTTGAGCTTGAGAAATTTTTCAATGGTTTGACAATAGCTATAATATAAAAACTGCCCTGCTCCACCGCTAATAGAAGTTAGTAGTTTATGAGCATTGAAATCTTTATAATTATATTCTTCTAACATCTTCTCAATTGCTTTGTGATTATAACCAAGTTCAAAAGAAGCATTTTTTACAATATCGCCATTTAACTCAACTAAAAGCCTTAACATACCATAGTGATGATATGTGTGATTTAGAGTATATGTTTTTATATTTGGTGCTGGCATTAGACTTTTATCCTAAAAATTTTACTCTTTTTATCAAAATATATTTCTGGGATTTTATCTGTTTTTACGGTTTTTAGCATTGGATTAAAATCATAGAA
>DHQH01000121.1:1205-13813 GCA_002410125.1 Alphaproteobacteria bacterium UBA5343 | reverse complement strand
CATTGGATTAAAATCATAGATATTATCAAGATATAAATGATCCATATTATTATGATTTGAGAAGAAAATACCAAAACCCTCAAATATTTCTTGTTCGTAAAGATTGGCTGAATATAAGTAATGACTGATGGATTTGGCTTCTTTATCATCTGCATCAATATTTACTCTTAATTTCACTCTTTGGTTTAGGGTTTTACTAATAAGGTTATAAACCAACTCAAATCTGACAGTTCTTTCTGTATCATAATCAATTGCAAAAATATCGCTTATAGTATCAAACATACAAATGTTATCATCTTTTAGAAAACTTATGACTTTAATAAGGTTGTTTTTATCGATAAATAAAGATAGTTCACCTTTTGAGACATCATAGGCAATAATATCTTTTGGAAGATTATAAGCAATATAATCTGCAATCTCTAATAACTCATTCTTTTCTTTTTTATTCTCTAACATTTATATCCTCAGATAAAATTATATTGTTTTACTTTTTTCTCTAGCTTTTGTATAGATTTTTGAAACTCTTTTTTAGATACTGGGCAAGATTTAATCTTGATATCAACATCCATAATATCTTCTAACTTGATGCGATTGTAAGAATTAGACATGAAATTATTACAATTGGCACAATCTCCTAATTGAACCACCCATTTGGGAGCTTTCATTTGGGAATAAATACTTCTTAGAGCTTTGGCTGATTTAACAGTGATAAATTCTGATACAACTAAGACATCTGCATCGTAATAATCATTCGGTGAGAAATCTAAATCTAAACCTTGACTTTCTAACTTTCTTTTGCAACATCCATCACCAAACTCATAAAATTTTAAGGTTTTGCTATAAGAATATCCAATTATCTTATTGATTATAGATTTTATTCCCATCTGCTAGCCCCTTTCTTAATGAAGTAACAAAGTCCAGCACAAAAAATTAGCAAGGATAAAAGAATAGATATAAATGTTCTATAGTTCATAATATCAATTGCAAATATTATTGGAATAAACATTACGACAAAAGCAATAATCATTAAGAATAAAGTTATAAAATGATAATATCTGACATCAAATCTGGTGGAGGTATTTCCAGATTTTTCTATACCATAATAGTTATCATCTATTTGCTTATCTATATTTTTCATTATGATTAATTTATCCTAACTGATTACTATCTTAGATTTATCATATAAAAAAAGAGGTCAAATAATGACCTCTTTTTATGTCTTTTGCACAAATATTTTAGTCCTTTGGTAGATATTCTTCACCGATTGGAAGTTTTTTAACCATTCTTAGAGGGGCTTCATATTCTCTTACAACATAGCCTTCGTCAAACTCTACCACGAAAATTCTTTCAGCATTTTTAATCGGAGCTACAGCCTCTGGATTAATATTGTTTAGAACAATTGCATATTCTCTACTTCTATATAAAACTGCATGTTTTCCGCCGTCAAAAACGAGTCTTGCATCTTCTGGACCACCTTCTCTTGACTTGATAGCTACTAAGATTTCGCCTTTATTATTTTGAAGTATGTCGTATTTACCTTCTGCTTCTGGTGCAATTCCTGGCATATTAATCTCCGTTAAAATATTCTTGTTTCTTAAAATATATCAAATATAAATAAAGTTGCAACTATTATTTATACCCCAAAGCCTACCAGTAATCTGACCTATAATAAAAGTCATTATTTCTGGTTTCTCTTATTCTATTACCACTATCATCTACATAGAATGCAGATCTAGTTGACATTGTTCTAGTACCTTTTGGGAAGTCAAATGAACGACCAATTCTTCTGTTCATTTCCATTCTTTCGCTTAAATTAGAACCAATTTCTGCTCCAGCAACCACACCAACAGCAGCCATCAATGGACTACCTGTTGCACCAATTGCCCCCCCAACAATAGCACCAGCTACGATACCATTTTGTTGGCTAGGTGGTTTATCATAAAGAGTATAGCGAGAGCTTAGTGCTGAACAGCCTGTCAGCAAAGATAAGCAGAAGAGTGATATAAGTACTTTACGTTTCATAACAATCCCAAATTCTAGAATCCAAATTTAGATTTATGATAACGAAAATATATTAATAAATAGTAAGGACTAGAAATTGGGATGATAAAAAAAACCACCCCTATAAAAATTACAGAAGTGGTTTTTATAGTTAAAATTACTGGTTTAAGATTTGATTTTATAGTCAACCACTAGACCATAACTTGGATCACCTTCTTTATAAGCCACATATTTACTAGCTTTACAAAGTAAGTTACCGCAATCTTTACTTAAATGTCTTAGATGAATTCTTTTGCCATTTTTTTGATATCTCTCAGCTAAAGAATCAATCGCTTCAATACCACTAAGGTCAAGCACTCTACTATCTTTAAAATTGATTTTGATATGCTTGTTATCTTTTGCTGGTTGGAAAATTTCTTTAAAAGTTTGAGCATTACCAAAAAATAAAACACCATGGATTTTATATACGGTAAAACCTTTGTCATCTTCATATCTCTCAGCATGAATATGACTGGCTGATTTCCAAGCATAAACCAAAGCTGATACGATAACACCGACAATTACTGCGATTGCTAAATCGGTAAAAACTGTAACGATAGTTACTAAAATCATTACAAAGACATCTTCTTTTGGGGCTTTGTTTATAATCTTTAGAGACGCCCATTCAAAAGTACCAATTACTACGACAAACATAATACCAACTAATGAGGCGACTGGGATTTGCTCAATTAATCCTGATGCAAATAATATAAAGCTTAGCAAGAATAATGCAGCTGAGACACCACTTAGTCTATGTCTTGCTCCTGATGAGGTGTTGATTACACTTTGCCCAATCATTGCACAACCACCCATACCACCAAATAGACCAGTGATAATGTTAGCTCCACCTTGAGCAACACATTCTTTTCTTGAAGAACCTTTGGCCTCTAATAAGTCTGAAACAACAGTTAGAGTTAATAAAGATTCAATAAGACCAACTAATGCCATAATGATTGAATATGGGAATATAATTTTTAAAGTTTCTAAATTAAAGGCAACTTCTGGAATATGAAATTCTGGTAAACCACCTGAAATGCTAGCTAAATCGCCTACTGTTTTGGTATCAATATTAAAAAATGATACGATGATACTAATTACAATGATAGATACTAATGGTGATGGTGCTATCTTGGTAATTTTAGGAAGTGTGAATACTATAAACATTGTAAGAGCAACGAGTGCAAGCATTGTATATAGCTCTGTACCCATCATCCAAGCATTACCATTTTTGAACTGACCTAATTGAGCTAAGAAAATTACAATAGCTAAACCATTTACAAAGCCAAGCATTACTGGGTGTGGTACAATTCTTACAAATCTACCAAGTTTTAGTGCCCCTATTACCACCTGGATTATTCCCATTAACACAACAGTAGCAAAAAGATATTCTACTCCATGTTCAAGCACTAGAGAAACAGCAACAACAGCTAATGCACCAGTGGCTCCTGAAATCATTCCAGGTCTTCCTCCAAAGATAGCTGTAATTAAACCAACGATAAAGGCTGCATATAGTCCAACAAGTGGAGCTACATGGGCAACGAAAGCAAAGGCAATAGCTTCTGGTACTAATGCTAGAGAAACAGTTAAACCTGCTAAAAGTTCAGTTTTAATATTTGATAATCCCCAATTATGGCTAATACGAGGTTTTAATCTTGATAAAATTCTTTCCATAATATTCCTTAATTCTTATTTGTTTTATTCTTTATGTTCGCGGGATTGTTAACATAATAGAGCCCACAAAGCAATAGCTAATGTTTGTGAGGGGCACGACAAGATTGTCTCGGTGTTCGGCACTTCGCACCTCCATTCGTCGCAATCGTAAACGAACTCAATTAATTTCTTTCTTGAGTTCTACTCCTTGTCGAACCTCTTACGGTTCGAGCCTGTTGCAGTTCGCATTTAAGAAAAGGGACAGCTTTTAGCTGTCCCTTTTCTTAAATGGTGAGCGCAACAGGATTCGAACCTGTGACCTACTGATTAAAAGTCAGTTGCTCTACCAACTGAGCTATGCGCCCTGACTTCGAGAACAAGATATATATAGAACTAAAGGCAAAGTCAACCAAAAAAAATCATTTTTTTTATTTTTTTTGATATTTTTTATTTTAAATATAAATAAGAGGCGAAACCATCGCCCCTTACCTATTAAAATATAAGGAAAATATTGAATTGCTCCACTTTATCCTTACCAGATTGCCACGGCTGATAAACCGCCTCGCAATGACATTTTGTGGAGGTTAAATTTCTGAAGGTTCACCTTCTAATTCAACTTTTTCTTCTTCAGCTGCTTCAGTTGCTGCAATTTCTGCATTTTCTTCTGCTTCAATGCTATCTTCTGCATCATCAACATCTTCATCAGCATCTAACCATGTAACAGAAACAACTTTTTCGTCTTCTGCTGTTCTAAACATTATCACACCAAGTGTTTTTCTACCTGCTATTCTAACATTATTAACTGGCATTCTGATTAGCTTTCCGCCATCTGTAACCATCATAATTTGGTTATCATCCATAATTGGGAAAGAACTTGCAACTTCTTTGTTTCTGCCTGATATTTCGATATTTGCAATACCAGAACCACCACGACCAGTTACACGATATTCATAAGCTGAAGATCTTTTACCATAACCAGAAGCTGTTACTGTTAGGATAAACTCCTCTTCTTCTTGAAGTTGTTTAAATCTCTCTACAGAAAGACTTGTATCTTTTAAGATGCCTGCTTCTTCAATTTTAACTGGCTCTTCTTGCTCTGATTGTAATCTTCTTAGAGCAGAGATAGCTTTTAGATATTCATCTCTTTGAGGAGTTGTTGCATCGCTATGGTGCAGAACTGACATTGAGATAACTTCATCGCCTTTGGCAAGTTTGATACCTCTAACACCGACTGAATTTCTACCAGCAAACACCCTAATATCTGTTACCTTAAATCTAATACATTTACCGAATCTAGCAGCAAGTAAAATATCCTGACTTTCATCACAAATCTTAACACCAACAAGTTTATCTCCATCGTTTAGTTTCATTGCGATTTTACCATTTGATTGAACATTTACAAAATCAGATAGTAAGTTTCTTCTAACTGTACCAGATGAAGTTGCAAACATTACATATTGGTTTTCACATTCTGCTTCATTTTCAGGTAATTTCATAATTGCTGAAATTGTTTCATCTGCATCAAGTGGTAAGATATTTACAAATGGCTTACCTTTTGATTGCGGAGAACCAAGTGGTAATTTGTAAACTTTTTGTTTGTAAACAATACCTTTTGATGAGAAGAATAGAACTGGTGTGTGAGTTGATGCAACAAATAGTCTTGATACAAAATCCTCATCTTTAGTTGCCATACCAGATTTACCTTTACCACCTCTTCTTTGGGCTCTGTAGGCTGATAATGGAACTCTTTTGATATAACCTTCGTTAGTTACAGTTACCACCATTTCTTCTCTTTGGATTAAATCTTCAATATCATGCTCAAATTCAATATCTTCAATTACACTTCTTCTTGGAGTTGCATATTCGTCTTTAATTGCAACTAACTCATCTTTCATAATTGTGTAAAGTTTTTCACGAGATACTAAAATTGAGAGATATTCTTTAATAGCTTCACCAATTGAAACTAATTCTGAATGGATTTTTTCTCGCTCTAAGCCTGTTAATCTGTGCAATTTAAGATCTAAAATTGCTTTTGCTTGAGCTTCTGATAATTGATATGTACCATCAATAACTTTTCTGCCTGGCTCATCAATTAGTTCAATTAATGGAGTAACATCTTTTGCAGGCCAAGCTTTTGCCAATAATTGCTCTTTAGCAACTGTTGGGTTTTCAGCAGATTTGATTAAATCAATTACTTCATCAAGATTTTCTACAGAAATTGCTAAACCAACTAAGGTGTGAGCTCTGTCTCTGGCTTTATTTAATTCAAAGATTGTTCTTCTTCTGATTACTTCTTCTCTAAATTCAATAAAGGCTTTGATGATGTTTTTCAATGTTAGCATTTCTGGGCGACCATTGTTTAATGCCAGCATATTCATACCAAAACTTGTTTGAAGTGGTGTGAATTTGTAAAGTTGATTTAAGATGATGTCTGCTTGGAAATCCCTCTTAATCTCAACCACAACCCTAACACCGTGTCTGTCTGATTCATCTCTGATGTCAGAGATACCTTCAACTCTTTTGTCTTTTACAAGTTCTGCGATTTTTTGAACTAGAGAGGCTTTGTTTACTTGGTAAGGAATTTCCGAAACAATGATTGCTTCTCTATCTTTTCTGATTTCTTCAATAGAGCATTTAGCTCTCATCATAACAGAACCTTTACCAGTCATATAAGCAGATTTAGCTCCAGAGTACCCTAAAATTAGACCACCTGTTGGAAAGTCCGGACCTGGAACGATATCTATTAACTCTTCATCTGTTACATTAGGATTTGCTATGTAAGTGCAGCAAGCATCTAATACTTCACCTAAGTTATGTGGAGGCATATTAGTTGCCATACCAACTGCAATACCTGATGTACCGTTAACTAAAAGATTTGGAAATCTAGCAGGAAGTACAGCTGGCTCAAATACTGTTTCATCATAGTTTGGAACAAAATCAACTGTGTCTTTATCAATATCTTCAAGTAATGAGTGGGCAACTTTTTCTAACCTAGCCTCTGTATAACGCATAGCCGCAGGACTATCACCATCCATTGAACCAAAGTTACCCTGACCATTAATCAAAGGAACTCTCATTGAAAATGGCTGTGCCATTCTAACCATTGATAGATAAATTGCAGCATCACCATGAGGGTGATATTTACCCATTACATCACC
Organism: Alphaproteobacteria bacterium UBA5343; assembly: GCA_002410125.1. GTDB lineage: Bacteria > Pseudomonadota > Alphaproteobacteria > RF32 > UBA5343 > UBA5343. The sequence goes on along the minus strand of DHQH01000121.1, from coordinate 6,965 downwards.
GACGATACGAGCTGATTTTCTAAATGGTTTGTTATATTCGTAACCACTTTCTTTCATTGCATATAAAATTCTTCTATGCACTGGTTTTAGACCATCTCTTACATCTGGTAGAGCACGAGATACGATAACGCTCATAGCATAATCTAAATATGAGTTTTTCATCTCGCTAGAAATCGTAACAGGAGAAACACCTTTTTCTAACTCAGTCTTTTCTTCCACTACATCATTTACATTTTCATTATTTTCTTCTGTCATATCCTAAATATCACCTGCTTTATTAAAACAAGATTTCTCTTTCAATTATCGTTAAATTTATCGTTTTTTATTATCTATATACTAAAATGGAATATCATCATCTAAATCTGATGAAGAAGTTGCAGCTTCATCCCAACCAGCATTATTGCTAGAAGAAGAATCGTTACCAAATGGAAGTGATGATGAAGATGAAGATTCATAACCGTCACTACCTTTAGCATCTAATAGTACTAATTCGCCGTTATAGTTCTGAAGAACGATTTCTGTTGTATATTTTTCTACACCTGAATTGTCTTGCCATTTTCTAGTTTGAAGTGAACCTTCAATATAAACTCTTGAACCTTTTTTCACGAATCTTTCTGCAATATCTGCAAGACCAGGGTTAAAGATAACTACTCTGTGCCATTCTGTTCTTTCTTTTCTCTCACCTGTTTGCTTATCTTTCCAAGAATCAGTAGTTGCAATTGACATATTTACAATTTTTGAACCAGATTGCGTATGTCTTACTTCTGGCTCTCTGCCTAAGTTTCCGACTAATGTAACTTTATTTATACTATTTGCCATTTTTCTTCCTATTTATCGTTAAATTATAAGCCTGCTTATGACAGGCTCTAGCTGTTTAGATATTACAAGTTTTTATGATATTTTGAAACAGATTTTTATTTAACCTGTGTATATTCATGACCCTTGAGAGAAAAAACTCTATAATCGTTTGGATTGATTAGATTTCCTTGATTAAAACTAATATTATCAATTGATGTTTGCACCTCATTTTTAGATAGATATGAGGCTATTTTTTCATAAACTTTCTCTTTTGGCTGAATTTCTTTTAGACCATCAATTAAAATTTCAGCTGAAGTATATCCTAAAATAACATTATTGGTAAAATCTATGCCAGCTATTCTTAGTTTTGAGATTAGTGGGGCAGTCTTAGGATTATTGTTATAATCTTGTGGTGTGGTGAATTTAATTTCTTGATTTGTATCTTCAAGGGCCGAGATTAGTTCTTTTTTAGAAGAGGTACTACTAGCATAAATGTCAAATGATGCTTCCTTGTCTTCAGCAGATATTAAAATCCTTCTAATATCGCTTAATTCTCCTGCTAGGTATACAATATCTACCTTCATATCTTGTAGTTGAGAGATAATCTTATCATAGCTTTCATCATGTGGGATATAATTAGCATAAATTGTGTCTTTGCTGAAATTGGTACCAGCTAATTTTTCTTTAATATCAAGAGCAATGTGATGATTATTAGTTGCACCATCGCAAAGAATCGCTAATTTTTTACCCTCATGGTTTTTAGTTACATAATCTACAAAAGACTGAGATTTAAAATCTATATCACCTGATAATTTGAAAAAACCTTTATAATGGGTGTTTTTAACTTCTTGAGAGATTGATATTGGAACGATATTAATTAGTTTAGCATTATTATAAATATCTGAAGTAGACTGAATAGTATCTAAACAAAGATGTCCAATTACAGCTGAGTATTTTTTATCTGAATTGGTGATATTATTGGCAATGGTTATAGCTTTATTAACATCGCAATAATCTTCAAAAATCCTTAATTTTAGCTCTTGTCCATTAACACCACCATTAGAATTAACCTCATTGATGGCAAATTCTAAACCTTGCTTTAATTCCTCTGCTGTTCTTTGATTTTCGCCATTATCAGATAGCACTAATGCAATATTATAAGTCGCATTAGCATTAGTTGCAAAAAGAGTTAACATTATGATTAATATAAATATTTTTTTCATTATAGTTTTTTATTGTTTACTGAATTAAGTGAAAACTAGCAGTTTATTTACTGAAAAGCAATAGTTTTTAAATTTTGTACAATTGTGAGTTACTAATGTTGAATTTAAAAAGATAAATAACTATTTACATATTGAATTTAATATGTATAGTTAGTAAAAAAACGAAACAAGAACATAGAAAGATAAAAATGAGCAATAAATATATCGATGTAGTTGGGGCTAGAGAGCATAACCTTAAAAACATATCAGTAAAAATACCAAGAGATAAACTAACTGTAATTACTGGAGTATCTGGAAGTGGTAAGTCATCACTTGCATTTGATACTATTTATGCTGAAGGGCAAAGAAGATATGTAGAGAGTTTATCTGCTTATGCTAGGCAGTTTTTAGATATGATGAAAAAACCTGATATTGACTCTATTGAGGGATTATCGCCATCGATTTCTATTGAACAAAAAACAACTTCTAAAAACCCCCGTTCTACGGTTGGAACTATTACTGAGATTTATGATTATATGAGACTTTTATGGGCAAGAGTTGGAACTCCATATTCTCCTGCGACTGGTAAACCAATTGAAGCTCAGAGTGTTAGCAATATGGTTGACGGGGTGATGAAGATGGAAGTTGGCTCCAAGATATTAGTGTTATCCCCGATTGTAAGAGGTAGAAAAGGTGAATATAGAAAAGAAATTCAAGATCTTCAAAAACAAGGATTTCAGAGAATAAAAATTGATGGTGATATTTATGATATTGAAGATGCTCCAACACTTAATAAAAAGATTAAGCATAATATTGAGATTGTGGTTGATAGATTGATTGTTAAAGAAACCATCATAGAGCGACTTACACAATCTATAGAAACGGCGTTGAGACTTTCTGATGGGCTTTTATATATTGAGAATATGGGGACAAATAAAATTGATATATATTCTCAAAAATTTGCCTGCCCAGTGTCTGGCTTCACTTTAGAGGAGATTGAGCCAAGAATGTTCTCTTTTAACTCTCCTTATGGGGCTTGTCCAAATTGTGATGGAATCGGTCAAAAACTACATATGAATCCAGACTTGATTGTACCTGATAAATCAAGAGAAGTGGCAAAAGCAATTGAGCCTTGGAATTTTTTAACATCGACATTTCATAGATATGTATTGAGATCTCTTTGTGAGTATTTTGGGGTACCTATTGATACACCATTTAATAAACTTAGTAAGGAACTTACTGAAATTATATTATATGGCTCTGGTAATAAAAGTATACCAATCAAATTTAAGGGATTTACTAGTAACAAACCTTTTGAAGGGGTAATTCCTAACTTAGAGAGGCGAATCTTAGAAACAGAATCTGAAAAAGCTAAAGAAAGATTTGCTCAATACCAAACAGCTAGTGAGTGTGAAGTGTGTCATGGTAAGAGACTTAATGAAAAAGCCTTATGTGTGAAGATTGATGGTCTCGATATTATTCAAGCTACTGAATTTTCTATCTCGCAATCGCTTAAATGGTTTAAGTCGCTAGATGGTAAATTCAGCAAACAAAAGCAAGAAATTGCATCAAAAATTCTAAAAGAAATTATTGAGAGATTAGAATTTTTAGATAATGTTGGGATTAATTATCTAACTCTTTCTCGTATGTCTGGAACACTTTCTGGTGGAGAAGCTCAAAGAATTAGACTTGCATCACAAATTGGCTCAAAACTTACAGGGGTTTTATATGTGTTAGATGAGCCATCAATTGGGCTACATCAAAGAGATAATGATAAATTACTAGCAACACTTACTAATCTTAGAGATATTGGTAACTCGGTGATTGTTGTTGAACATGATGAAGATGCAATTAGAGAAGCTGATTTTGTGATAGATATGGGGCCCAAAGCTGGTATTCACGGTGGTGAGGTTGTTGCAAAAGGTAGTATTGATAAGATTATAGATTGCGATGAGAGTTTAACTGGACAATATCTAACCGGTAAGAAGAAAATTGAAGTTCCAACCAAAAGGCGAAAAGGTAATGGCAAAAAAATATCTATCATTGGAGCTGAACATAATAATTTGAAAAAAGTAAGGGCTGATATACCGCTTGGAGCTATGACTTGTGTGACTGGGGTTAGTGGGAGTGGTAAGTCTTCGCTGATAATTGAGATTTTATATAAAGCTCTTGCTAATAAAATTTATAACTCAAAACTAGCCTTTGGTAAACACAAAGAAATAAAGGGATATGAAAATATTGATAAAATTATTGACATTGATCAATCCCCTATTGGTAAAACCCCAAGATCCAACCCTGCAACATATACTGGGCTATTCTCTCCTATTCGTGAATGGTTTGCTGAACTTCCAGAAGCAAAAGCTCGAGGATATAAGGCTGGTCGTTTCTCATTCAATGTGAAAGGTGGGAGATGTGAGGCTTGTAAAGGTGATGGGGTTAAGAAAATTGAGATGCATTTCTTGCCTGATGTTTATGTGGAATGTGACGAATGTCATGGAAAGAGATTTAACCGTGATACTTTGGAGATTAAATATAAAGGTAAGAATATTTCTGATGTATTAGAGATGAGTGTTGATGAAGCTTATGAATTTTTCCAAAATATTCCAACTATTAAAAACAAGTTAGAGGTGATTAAAAAGGTTGGACTGGGATATATTAAACTCGGACAGCCAGCAACAACTCTTTCTGGTGGTGAAGCACAGAGAATTAAACTTTCTAAGGAGCTATCAAAGAGATCAACGGGTAAAACCCTATATATTTTGGATGAACCAACTACAGGGCTTCATTTTGATGATATTAACAAACTTCTTAAAGTTTTACATAGTTTGGTTGATAAAGGTAACTCTGTTGTTGTGATTGAGCATAATTTAGATGTGATTAAAACTGCGGATTATATTATTGATGTTGGGCCTGATGGCGGTGATAAAGGTGGAAAAATTATTGCTAAAGGTACACCAGAAGAAATTTCGAAAGCAAAAGAATCTTTTACTGGTAAATACCTTAAAAAGTATATTTAAACATAGAAGTACATTTAATGTACAAAGATGTTTTTTTTGCGTGATAAATTAATATCTATTGAAACGGTTTAGAACTTTATTAGCAAAAACTGCATTTGGTAGCTGATTAGAAGGTGTTGGAAGGGTTGCCTTATCTGAACTATTTTTCCATGCTGTTGGAGATTGAGGCTTCCAGTTTGAATTAGAATCTGTTGTAACTGGGGTATCTTGATCTTCATTATATTGTTTGTAATCTTTCATTTATTTACTCCAAAATTAAACGAATTTATTTTTTGAAATTAACATAAAAAAACAAATAAAACAACTATTTTACAAATTTAGGACCGAAGAACTCTACCAACATTCTAGTTTCTTCTAAATTAAGTGTGTTTTCTTTCACATAACTTTTTAGGGTTTTCTTCGCTTGATAGCTATATGAATTATCAGCTTCGATAATTTTAGCAAGATTATAAATTGCGGCTAATCTTTTGCTTTCGCTATTGGTAGATAATTCATAAGAAATAATTTCAACGGGAGAAGTATTATCATCAGCTTCAGATTGCATGCTAGTTTCTTTGATATATTGCTTTTGCATCTTATAAGCAATATCAGGACTAGCTGAGAAAAAATCGTGATTATATTCTTCTTTCACCTTCCCTCTAGAAATAGCTTTTTTTAGTTTTTTAATTATCTTATTCATAACCCACCTAATCTTTGTTTATTTAAGGTTATGATAAATAGTAATTATTAAATTTTGGATAATG
>DHQH01000121.1:494-1005 GCA_002410125.1 Alphaproteobacteria bacterium UBA5343 | reverse complement strand
AATTTTGGATAATACCCTATATTAATTATTATAAGAAAAAAGAGCTACCAAATGGTAGCTCTTGTATTCGGTTGGGACAGGGCTTAGGGTTATGTGCCATTAGCACACGAGTTCATATAACATTTCCGCTAAAATATTATACTACTCAGGATAGGCAAAGATTATTAAAATTCCGGAATTTTAACACTTGCTCCCCTCCTATTACTCCATATCCGAAGATAAGGTTTACCCTGATACTGCATCCATAAAAAGCGGCAACACAGTAGTCATTATTATTTTCTCTCCCTTAAGTCCCAGCATCATAATATTGTTTAATTTCTGTTTAATTGTTGTATAACATTTATGATTAGATAATATATTTCCTTATAAATCAACAAGTAAGATAGAGATTGTGGATATTTAAAAGATTAAATCGCTAAATCGACACAATTTATTGTGATTGATATGAATTCCTAAAATTTTGAGGATAACAATTAATAACTACTTAAGGTTTACCATCTTAGAGTCAGAT
>DHQH01000121.1:0-299 GCA_002410125.1 Alphaproteobacteria bacterium UBA5343 | reverse complement strand
TTTCATTATTAAATAAAAAAGCTCGTCCTTGCGGACAGGCTTTTTTATTTAATGGCGGGAGTAACGGGTACACAATTTTGTAAACAAAATTATTCAACACTTTGGCATCTAATTGCGCTATAGTCGTTATCACTTCCCTTGCTCAAATAAGATGTTCCAAAGATTTTACCGAGAAAAAAACAAAGATATTTACTTTTTTCCTTAGCAATACCTCAGGTTCTTCGCCCCGTACTCCAAGCATTAAAAAAGGTCCTAGAAAAATCTAGGACCTTTTTTAATGGCGGGAGTGACGGGGCTCG
>DHQH01000023.1:29831-38452 GCA_002410125.1 Alphaproteobacteria bacterium UBA5343 | reverse complement strand
ACGGTATCATTGATAGAATAACCTGCAATGGTTAGGATAGCAGCAACAGTTGTTAAGCCAAAATCCATACCAAGTAGTGAAAATACACCAACAGTGGTTATAACATCATGTGTAAGAGCAATTAAAGCCCCTACTGCAAACTGCCATTCAAATCTAAACCAAATATAAGCAGCAATAGCTAAAAGAGCAGTAACAACAGCTATAACACCTGCCTTTTTAAGCTCTTCACCAACGGCTGGACCTACAAGTTCGGTTTTTCTGTATTCTACTGTTTCACCTAATATGTCTTTTATTTTTAGAACGGCTTCCATTTGTGATTTTTCATCCAAATTTTTAGCTTGTGCCCTAATCATAACTTCATCACCAGTATTGCCTACAGTTTGAAGATTAACCTCACCAATTTCAAGACCTGAAAGCTTAGCTCTCATATCTTTAATATCGGCTGCACCGTCGGTTTTAACTTCCATTAGGATACCACCTGAGAAGTCAATACCATAATTAAGACCGTTTAGACCTAACTCAACAATTGAGGCAATAACCAAAAGAGCTGAAAATACAAAAGCTATCTTTCTTTTATTTAAGAAATTGATATTGGTATCTTTTGTTAAAAAACTAAATAATTTCATATTTTCACCTCTTTTATATGATTGGTAATGATTTAGGTTTTGATCTTTCAACCCAGGTTGCAACAATTAGTCTTGTTACCATTATTGCAGAGAATAATGAGGTTAAAATACCGATTGCAAGAGTTACAGCAAAGCCCCTTACTGGACCTGTTCCAAAATAAAACAGAACGAAAGCTGCAGCCATTGTAGTTAAGTTAGCATCAATGATTGTTGAAAAGGCATTTTTAAATCCTGCATCAATTGCATTTAGCAAACTTCTACCGTATTTAACTTCTTCTCTCATTCTTTCAAAGATTAATACATTTGCATCAACTGCCATACCCATAGTTAACACGATACCTGCAATACCTGGTAAGGTAAGAGTTGCTTGTAAGAAGCTAAGAGCTCCTAAAAGCAAGAACATATTGATTGCAAGAGCGATAGTTGTGAATGTTCCAAATAAACCATAAGCAAGTAGCATAAATATTACAACACCAGCTAAACCAATAAGGCAAGCATAGCCCCCTGCTTTGATAGAATCTGCACCAAGTCCTGGACCTACTGTTCGCTCTTCTAATACATTAAGAGGAGCTGGAAGAGCACCAGATCTTAAAAGTAGAGCTAGTTCATTTGCTTCTGTTGTTGTGAAATTACCGGTGATAATTCCACTACCACCCATGATAGCTGTTTGAATGTTTGGAGCTGAAATTACTTCACCATCAAGCACAATTGCTAATTGTCTGCCAACATTTTTTCTAGTAGCATCGCCAAATTTTCTACCACCCAAAGTATCAAACTTAAATGATACAACTGGGGAGCCTTCTTGGAATGTCGCTTGAGAATCTGTTAAATGTTCACCACCAACAACAACTCTTCGCTCAATTAGATATTGAGATTGGTAAGAACCAGCAGATCCTGGCATTAGTTTTGAAGATGATGAAATTCTACCTCTTCTAGCATCAGCTGCTGAAGATTTATCATCTACTAGATGAAATGATAGTTTGGCAGTTTTACCAAGTAGAGTTTTAACCGCTTCTGGATTTTCAACACCTGGGAGTTGAACTAAAATTCTGTTTTGACCTTGCCTTTGAATGGTTGGTTCTTTAGTACCTAATTCATCAATACGGCGGCGAACAATTTCAATTGACTGGTCAACTGTTTTTAGCATTAATTGTTTTAATGCTTCTTCTGAATATCTAAGGTCTAATTTGCCATCATTTTTTTCAACTACTAAATCTCTATCTATTTTTTTAATAGCTGAGATAGCTTCATTTTCATCAATTAGATTTGGAATCTGTAAGCTAACATTATCATTATTAGCTGATAGCGATAGATATCTAATTCTCTTTTCTCTTAGGGCTTGTCTTACTGAATCAGAAGTTGCTTGCATTCTTTCTTTTATTACAACATCTGTTTCTACTTCCAATAAAAGATGTGAACCACCTTGAAGGTCTAGACCTAGGTTTACTGGTTGCCACCAGCTAGGTAGCGAGGCTTTGTCTTTTACAAAGTTTGGAATAGAATAAAACACACCTAATAAGCAAATAAAAGCTATTAGATATATTTTTGCTTTGGAAAATTTATACATATTTTAATGCCTTTAAATAAGATTATTTTTTACTCTTTGTTTTAGCTTCTACTTTATCTGTTAAGATTTCTCTGATTGTTGGTCTTTGAATTTTCACAACAACACCAGAAGATATTTCTGCTTCGATTACTTGCTCATCTACAACTTTTACAATCTTAGCAATAACACCGCCATTTGTTACAACTTCATCACCTTTTTTAATTGTGGTTAGCATATATTCATGTTGTTTTATTTTCTTTTGTTGTGGTCTGATTAGTAATAGATAAAACACTAAGAAGATTAGCGCTAATTGAACTAATGTACCAACTGGTGATGGGCTTGCTGCAGCATCGGCTGTTTGTGCAAGAGCTTCTGAGATAAACATATATTCCTCCATTAAATTTTATTATCTTTGTTAATATAGGTTGATTATAGCGAGCTTGCAAGGTGAACTGGTAAAAATCACAGAAATTATGCACAGAATAGTGGAGTTATTCAATACTTATCTAATGTTTGATTGACGAAAGACAATAAAACCAATAGATTAGATAATGAAACTATACAACTTTGTAATTATTAATTTAAATCTAAACATATGAAAAATTTTTATATTATTATTGCCTGTGCGGCTCTGATAGGATGTGCATGGGAGCTAGTGAAATTTTTCTTTCACATTGTAGGATGGGAAGAAGTAGCTAGAATTGGTGAGAAATGGGTAAATTCTGGTTGGTACTGGAAAAAACCTGAACCCATTAAGAAATATTCTCGGACAGGGGAGTTTTTCTTAAAAGAGATTATAGATGAAAAGCTAAAGAGTTTTGATGTCTATATTCGTTTCTCTATTGAGGATATTGAGAAATTAACACCTCATTTAGGAAAACTGAAAAATTGCGATCCAAAATATACTGTTTCTTATTTTGTAAAAAAGGAACTGGTATATGATTTGGAAAGAGATTATCAGTATGCTAAAGAGATAATTGAAAAGAAGGCTCTGGAAGAAATTGGTGTTCAGTGTTATATCGAAATTAGGCCAATGACAACTAAAAGGGTGAAAACACCATATTATAAAAGGAAAACAAAGCTGGCAACAGCTTAGATATAAAGGGGGCTGCGGCTCCCTTTTCGTTTTTAAATAAAAATATAATTAGATATATTTTAGAGGGTTGCGGGCTCGCTTGCCTTTTCTGATTTCGAAATGGAGTTGAGGGGTTGTTACACTACCTGTACTACCAACTGTTGAAATAATTTGACCTCTTTTAACCTTATCACCCTTTTTCACTTTTAACTCATGGTTATGAGCATAAGCAGTCATCCAACCTCCTGAATGTTTGATTAAAAGTAAATTACCAAATCCTTTAATTTCATTACCTGCATAAGCAACAACACCATTTTCGGCAGATCTAATCTTATCTCCCCTACTCGCTTTAATATTGATTCCATCATTATGACGACCTTTGCCAATGGTACCAAATTTAGAAATGATGCTACCCTTTAGAGGAAGCAAGAATTTAGAAGATGATCTTGCTTGTGGGGTTGGAAGCAAGACTTTGCTGTAAGATTTTGAATATTTTTTTGGTTTTGATGATGCTTTTGACCATTTTGATTTGGCTTTAGCACTGCTTTTAGCAAGTTTGATGGTTTGTGGTTTGCTAACAATTGAGCCTGGCAATGATAATTTTTGCCCCAAGGCTAAAGTATAAGGTTTTCTTAGTTTATTAGTTCTGATAAGTGATGGTAAATCTACATTATATTTTCTGGATATTGAGTATAATGTATCTCCTTTTTTTACAATATGGAATGGAGCTGGTGGGAGTCGTAATCTTTGCCCAATTTTTAAGCCATAAGGTGGCCTTAAGCGATTGATTTTGATAAAATCTCTGATTGGAACCCCATATTTTCTGGCAATTCCATAAACGGTGTCTTTTTTCTTCACAATTACTGTATTTGCCGAATAGCTATATGATTTTGAATTTCTGGTGCTAGACTTATAAAGATTTATAGGATTTATTCTTCTAATTATATTTGAGGCACTATCATAAGCATTGGAAATAATTGGAACACGAGTATAGGAACAGTTTGCTAGCAATAACACTGCTAACATTGTATAGATAATTCTGATATTTTTAATACTCTTAACCATAAATATTCTTTATTCAAAATCTAAGCCTAGATATTATAGCATGGCATGAGTTTCTTTTTTATTAACATAAAACAGGGAGGCAAATTTACCTCCCTGTTCTTTGTTAGTTATTAGATTGCCACGCTTCGCTCGCAATGACAGTGTTGTTGGTTATTTAATAACCTCAAGCCCGTTCATATAGCCTCTGAGAACAGTTGGAACTATGATTGAACCATCGGCTTGTTGATAGTTTTCTAATACTGCTACTAGAGTTCTACCAACAGCTAAACCAGAGCCATTTAAGGTGTGAACAAAGTTTGTACCTTTTTCACCTTTTTTCTTATACCTAGCATTCATTCTTCTTGCTTGGAAATCTGTACAATTAGAACAAGATGCAATTTCACGATATTGATTTTGACCTGGAAGCCATACTTCTAAATCACAGCATTTCTCTGCACAAAAACCCATATCTTGAGAACATAGAAGCATTTTTCTATATGGCAGTTCTAATTTTTGTAAGATTTTTTCTGCACAAGAAGTCATTCTTTCTAACTCTTCTTCAGATTTTTCTGGGGTTGTGATAGAAACCATTTCAACTTTTTCAAATTGATGCTGTCTAATCATACCTCTAGTATCACGACCAGCAGATCCTGCTTCTGATCTGAAGCAATATGCAACACCAGTCCTTCTGATTGGAAGAGTATCTTCATCAATAATATCGCCCATTGACATATTAGTCATTGAAACTTCATTAGTTGGGATTAGGTAATGACCTGTTGTGGTTTTGAATTGATCATCTTCAAATTTTGGAAGCTGACCTGTACCAAATAAACAATCTGGTTTAACCAATAAAGGTGCATTAATTTCTTCATATCCATCTTCATCAATATGAGTATCTATCATCAATTGAGTTAAAGCTCTTGATAGTCTTGCTATCTTGTTTTTTATTACAACGAATCTAGCTCCAGACATTTTAGCTGCAGTTTCAAAATCTAAACCGTCTAAGTCTTCTCCTAGTTCAAAATGTTGCTTTGGTTCAAAATCAAATTCTTTTGGAGTGCCCCATTTTGATATTTCGATATTTGCTTCTTCATCAACACCAAAAGGTACATCAGCATGTGGTGCATTTGGAAGGCTAGCTAAAATATCATCTAATTCTTTTTTAATTTCAGCTGATTTTTCTTCCATTTTTGGCATATTGGCTTTAATCTCACCAACTTCTTTAATGATTGCATCTGCATCGCCACCAGATTTTTTTACAACAGAAATGGATTTGGAGAGTTCGTTTCTTTTGGTTTGCATATCTTGTAGTGATGTTAATGTTTCTCTATATGATTTATCTAATGCGATTAGTTTATCGGCTATTTCTTCTTTACCTCTGGCTTTCATAGCTTCATTAAAAGCTAAAGGATTTGCTACAATTTTCTTAATATCATGCATTTTTCTCTCTCCATTTCGTTGTTAACTAAATGCAGTATTAGTTTTAATCGTAAATGTGAGGTTTTGCAATGTTTTTATTTGTGTTTTTTACATAAATAAATTGATAGCTCATATAGAATGATTAGTGGAATTGCTAACCCTATTTGACTGATAATGTCTGGTGGGGTTGTGAAAGCGGCTAAAATAAAGATAAATACTATACCATATTTACGGTTGTTTCTAAGGATATTATCATCAATTATTCCTAGTCTTGAGAGTATAAAAAAGATAACAGGCATTTGGAAACAAAAACCAAAAGCCAAAATTAACTTCATAATTAAGGCTAGATATTCTGAAACTCTAGCCTCAAGTTCGATTGGTAGTAATGTTTCGCTAGCTGTTGTTTGATAGCTAAGTAGAAACTTCCAAGCAAGTGGTACTATATACTCATAAACCAGAACCGCACCAAAGATAAACAGAAGTGGGCTGATAAGGAAGATAATTGCGAAGTTTTTCTTTTCTTCTCTATACATAGCTGGAGAGAAATATCTCCAAATTTGCCATAAGATGAATGGGAAAGAAAGGATTACACTTGCAAAAAAACTAACCTTGATATAAGTGAAGAAACCCTCGGTTAAATTGGTATATATCATTCTTTTAGTGCCACCTATCTCTTGCATAATACTAGCAAGTGGGGTCATTAAAAAATTGAAAATATCCTGACTAAAATTAAGAGATACAATAAATAACCCAAGTAAGAACAGTAAAGAGTTTAGGATCGTGTTTCTTAACTCTCTTATATGTTCAACTAAAGTCATTTGAGGATTATTTTTACTCATCTTTATCATCCAGTTCATCAATTGGAAGGTCTGGATGGATATCTTGTAGTTCCTTTAGTTTTTTGGAAGTTTTTCTTTTTTTCTTTTGGGATTTTGGATGAGATGTTTCTTCATCCTCTTCTAACCATTTTTCGATATTTGAAAATATATCAAATGAAAAATCACGAATTTTTTGAAAGAATTTGCCAATTGACTTTAGGACTGTGGGAACATCTTCAGGCTTTACCAAAACTATTGTGATGATAAATATTAGAAGAAATTCCCATTTTCCTATATCAAACAAATTTAACTAACCTTTATTTCTTAGCAGTAGTTTTTTTGGTTGTTGTTTTCTTTTTAGCAGCAGTCGCTTTTTTAGCTGTAGTTTTTTTTGGGGCTGATTTTTTGGTTGTAGTCTTTTTTGCCACAGTTTTTTTAGCTGCTGTTTTTGTGGTGGATTTTTTAGTAGTTGCCTTTTTAGCAGGAGCTTTTTTAGCTGGAGTTTTCTTTTTAGCAGCTGTTGTTTTGTTCTTGGTTGTGGTAGCTTTTTTAGCTGGAGTTTTCTTAGCTACAGGTTTTTTAGCTACAGGTTTTGAAGGTTTTGCTTCTAATGCTTTTTTACCTTCTTTTGCACCTTTTTTGAAAGAGCTTAGAGCTTTTCCTAAGTCTTCTGCGATTTTTGGAATTCTACCTGCACCAAATAATATTACTACTACTAATAATACTATTACCCATTCTGAAATATTTGGACCCATTTTATTTTCTCCTAAAATGTAAATATGTTTAATATAATTGATGTTAAGAATCTTACTGATTTGATTAGTATAAATCCTATTAAATCTAAATTCAACCCTAAGATGCTACCCAAATAAGGTAAAATAAATATAAAGAAAATTACAATTCCTAAGCCATATTTTTCTAATTGATAAAATTTTATAGCATATTTTGGAGGAAGCAAAGATGTTACAATCTTTGAGCCATCAAGCGGAGGAATTGGTATTAGGTTAAATAAAGCAAGTGTTACATTTAATATAATTGTATTAACTAACATTATTTCAAAGATTTTGATATTAAATAAATTTAGTAAAAGAGCTGAAATGATTGCTATTATGATATTAATGGCAGGACCTGCGGCAGCAACAAATGCCATATCTCTTTTGGGATTTCTTAATTTAGAGAAATTAACTGGAACTGGCTTTGCCCAACCAAAAATAACAGAACTTGAAACCAATAATATTAAAGGAACGATGATTGTTCCCATGATATCGATATGTTTGATTGGGTTTAGGGATAATCTACCGTGATTTTTAGCAGTATCATCGCCTAGTTTGTAAGCTATGTATCCATGTGCTACTTCATGTAAAATAACAGCAACTAAAACTGGGATGACCCAGAGTAAAATGCTATAAATATTATTCATATTATCTCTTCTTTATCTGATGTAAAATTTCAGTGGCATCGTAATCTGAGGTATAGACCTCAACATTGCCGATGATATTATCATATTCTTTTAAGTCTTTGTCTATATCTATTTTTCGAGGCTTTTTCTTAATGATAGTTTCTATTTTTTTGAAACTATCATAAGCCCTATCACTCATTATATTAGCATTGGCAATCACTTTTAGAAGGTCTTCATTATCTCCAAAGCAATAACATACAATATCACAACCAGAAGCCAAAACTGCTTTGGTGCGCTCTTCGATATCACCTTTTAGAGCTTTCATATTAATCGCATCTGAAACCAATAAACCATCAAAAGCAAGCTCACCTCTGATTATTTTATCAATACCTTTTTTAGAAGTAGTGATTGGGTTTTTATCATCTATTTCTGGAATTATAATATGAGCTGTCATTCCCATTGGACTATCTGATAAATGCTTAAATGGTATAAAATCTGTTTTTCTTAGTTCTTTGATTGAAACATCTAAAACAGGTAATGATAAATGAGGGTCGTTAGTTGCTCTACCATGACCAGGCATATGCTTAATACATGGGCAAATAGAGTTTTTTATATGGGTGTCTCTTAGGATCTTTCCATATTCCATTACTTTTGATTTATCACCACAAAGACAACGATTACCAAGTGCCTTGGT
>DHQH01000023.1:24912-29645 GCA_002410125.1 Alphaproteobacteria bacterium UBA5343 | reverse complement strand
TTATATAGTAAATCTAAAACCGGTGCAAAATTTACATTAGCTCCGATTTCTTGAAAATCAAAGCAAGTAAGATTTGCATGAAGCTCTAAAGACCTTTTAGCAGTTTCAATATCGGTAATTTGACCTAAAGTTAGCGGTGAAGTAGTATGATGAAAATCATCACCAGTTAGTCTTCTAACTCTACCACCTTCTTGATCTAAGCAAATTAAGACATCATCACGACCGATTGCTTCTTTTATTTGTTTTATTAATTGTGTTACTTGAGTTTTATTATCAATATTACGAGCGAAAAGAGTAACCCCTAATGGATTACTCCTCTCAAATATTCTCTTTTCAAAATCTGTAAGTTCAAAGCCCGAACAGCTGAGAATTGTTGCTAACGGTTTTTCTTTACTATTTCTTTTGTTTAACAAAGCAACTTTCCTTTGCGGCTTTTAATTTTGTGCAGAGGTTATTTGCATCTGTTTTGCTAACATATGATCCCAGCATTAGTCTGTAGTAAATACCTTTTGTGCCTAGATCGGCTTTTACAACTTCTGAGCTAACTCCAGATAGAATTGTGGTGTGCTTCTTATATAATTTAGTTTGGGTATCTTCAACAGCTTTTTTATTTTTACCAGAAACTATTTGCACTTGCCAGCTACCTTTTGTTGGAGCAACAGTTGTAGTCGGTACTGGTGTTGGGGCTGGTTTTACGTTTTCTTTAACAACCTTAGTTGGAGCTGTTTCCACAGCTTCTTTTACAACAGGAGTTGGTTTTGTTTCAACAGTTTTTAATGGTTCTGGAATAGCTTTTACTGTCTCTTGTGCTACAGTGGTACTCTTTGTTTCCGTAATAGTAGGTACAGGTTTTGGAGTTTCTTTTACAACAGTTGTTTCTGTTTTTTTAACAACTTCTACTGGTGCAGCTGCAACGATTTTATCTGCTTCTACCATTGCTTCTTTGGCAGATTTTAGCATATCTTGTTCTGCTTCAATTTTTGTTGCAAGGTCTGCGATTGGATCTTCTGCAGCCACCACTGGAGCTGGCTGAATTGGTTGTTCAACAGCTGGAAGTAATTTTTCGACAACAGCTTCATCATTACCTTCTTCTATAATTCCATAAACACTTTTATCTCTGTTTGGAATATCTAATCCTCCTGGATCTGATGGTTTTACTTTAATAGGAGACTCATCTCTTCTAACAACAGGCACTTGACCTTCATCATATCCGCCAAATTTTGGTGATACTAAAAACCAACCGATAACACCAGCAAGAACAACACCACCTAAAACACCAATAAATATGCCTTTATTTTTCTTGTGTCTTAGTTTTTCTTTTTCTTCAATATCTGAAAAAGAATTGCTTGCTACTCTTTGTCTAAACTCGTTTAAGAAATCATGTTCTTCTTGTTCGTTATTGCCTAATTCAGGATTCATTTATCTTCTCCTTAAAATACCATTTTCTTGTATTTTAGCCTCTTTTGCTTAATAAATAGCTAATAAATTGATTTTTTTTATAAACTCACTATCGGATTAAATAATTTTCGATGTTCCTCTATTGCCATTTTATCAGTTAAACTAGCAATATAATCACCAACAGTAATAGCAATCTCGTTGATATCTTTTTTATTATCGATTTTACTCTGCCAAAATGTTGGTAATAGACGATAGTCTGAAATTAATAGCTTAAAAATATCCTCAACCATTTTTTGAGCCTTAATATCAGCTCTTACAACTTGATAATGATTATAAAGATTAGCTTTTAAGAATTTTCTCAATGATTTGATTTCTTTTTGCATATCTCCAGAGAAGGTAATAATTAGTTTACCATAATTTCTAACATCATCAACTGTTTTTACTTTGGATTTCTCAATATTTGTAGTGGCAGTGGTTACAATATCATCAACCATTAATCTTATTAATTGTCTTACAATGCCGTAAATAATCATATGCTCATCAATATTTTCATATCTAGCATGAAGGCTTCTGATTATTTTATCTAAGATTGGAACTGATTTTAAATCTTCAATAGTAAAGAGCCCTGCCCTATAACCATCATCCAAATCGTGATTACAATAGGCTACATCATCAGAGATTGCCGCAAGCTGAGCCTCTAGAGATGGCTGGGTTTTTAACCTTAAATTATATTTTTTATCAAAAGCTTTGATATAATCTGTTAATTCATCAGAGTGCTTCATTAGCCTACCCTTTAATGGCCCGTTATGTTTGGCTATACCTTCTAAAGTTTCAAAAGTTAGGTTTAGCCCAATAAATCTTGGATAATGAGTTTCTAGCTTGGTAGTTACTTTTAAAGAGTTTGAATTATGCGAGAAACCTCCAAAATTTGCCATTGCATTTCTAAGACCTCTCTCCCCCGCATGCCCAAAAGGAGGGTGCCCAATATCGTGAGCCAGAGCAATAGCTTCTACTAAATCTTCATTTAACTTTAGAGTTCTAGACATGGTTCGTGCAATTTGAGATACTTCTAGTGAGTGGGTTAATCTAGTTCGGTAATTTTTACCTTCGTGATAGACAAAGACTTGAGTTTTACCATCTAGTCTTCTAAAAGATGATGAGTGAATCATTCTATCTCTATCTCGTTGGAAAGGACTACGATTATGA
Organism: Alphaproteobacteria bacterium UBA5343; assembly: GCA_002410125.1. Taxonomy (GTDB): domain Bacteria; phylum Pseudomonadota; class Alphaproteobacteria; order RF32; family UBA5343; genus UBA5343. Next base: position 27,041 of record DHQH01000023.1, on the reverse strand, counting down.
GCAGGATTCTCCTCAAACTGCCTACCGATTGTTTCTTTTACTGCATATGGAGCTAAATCTGTCATATTAGCACTCCTTAAAAAAATTACTGGTAATTTTAGTATATTTGATTATTGTTAATATATGTTAAAAATTGCGACTTGGAATATAAACTCTATAAATGCAAGGCTTCCTCATCTAATAAAAATGTTAGAAGAGGAAATATTTGATATATTATGTTTACAAGAGTTGAAATGTGATGAGGATAAGTTCCCTAAATTTGAGATTTCTACAAGAGAATATAACTCGGTTTTCTTAGGACAGAAATCTTATAATGGGGTGGCAATAATTTCTAAAAAAGAAATCAAGGTAGAAGAATATAATCTACCGAATTTTGAAGATGATAACTCTAGATATATTGAAGCAATAATAGAATCAGAAAATATTAGAATTGCATCTATTTATATGCCAAATGGCAACCCTCCATATAACAATCCTAATGATACATCAAAATTAGAATATAAATTAAAATGGATGGAATCTTTTTATAAACATTGTTCAAAGCTAGTTCATAATGATGAGAGAGTTTTAATGCTGGGTGATTATAATATCATCCCAACGGAAAAAGATGTTTATAATTACAAACAATTTAAGGATAATGCACTTTGCAACCCAAAAGCCAAACAAAGATTTAGAGCTATAGAACATTTGGGATTTTATGATGCTTTTAAGGCAAAACATCCAAATAAAAATGATTTTACCTTTTGGGACTATACAAATGGAGCATTTAACAAAAATGAAGGAATGCGAATCGATTTTGCAATGTTAAACCCTAAAGCAATTGATAGCTTAATTAAGTGCGAAGTATATAAGGAAGCTAGATCTTGGAGCAAACCATCAGATCACACTCCTTTAGTTATCGATATTGATTAACCTTATATCTAAACTTCATACTAGCACTATCATTTACCTTAACTTTACTTTTGACAGTTTCTTTTTTAACATCATCTTTCGAAACATATAAACCTTTTTCTTTGGCTAATTTTAAGGCATATTGACAATCTGGATTTCTAGCAGTGGTCCAAGCAATCAAACTATCGGCGATATTTCCAGAATATAAAATATTGTTTCTATCTTTAGTTTTTTCTGATTTATCATAATGTTTCTTTAAATCACCTACATTTTTTAAAGTTCTATCAAAAACCATTTTGCTTGCAGTTGTATAATCTGATTTTTTAACTTCTGCATAAAATTCTTCAAATTCTTTTTCATCAAATTTTTCGCTCATAGATGAGGTTAATTCTTGATATTTTAGAAGTTCTTTAAACCATGGTTGTTTATGCATATCAATTTGCTCGTTGAACTTCATATCTTTAACAGTTCTATAAACTCTTCTGCCCACCCAATTGAAAGTTTTAATATAATCTGGGTGAATACCAACTGTCCCCATTCTCTCTTGGAGCATTTTATTGGATATTTTAAGGATATCATTTAGCATTTTTGGAGCATATTTATTACCATTTTTGCTGACAAATTGATATAGTTTTTTAGTCTGCATATTTAATCTATTATGCGGGGTAATTGGTGGAGATACTAAATCTTCTCTGGTATTTTCCTCTAGTCTTTTAACAAGCTCTATGATAGAAACTTTTGTTTTATTTCCATTATAACCATCTAATACTTTTTTATTATATAAAGATTTATCCATAAATTTATTTTGGTGATGACTCAAAATAGAATTTGATTCGAGTATTTTATTTAACCCCTCACCATCGCTTTTACCAGAATGATAAGCCATAATTTCTTTTAGCAACTCATTTACAAAAGGTTTTTGACGATGGATTGCTTCTCTTAAGGCATATATATCACCTGCTAGTGAAATTCCATCAACCCTATTTTGTTCAAATTTACCAAATTCAGTGGTTGGACATTCTCTACCCATTAATATTAAATTATTTATGGTAGCTGGAGTAATCTTACAGTCTAAGCATGCATGAGTGAAATCACCTAAACCGTTTCTACCATTAAACAATTCTAATTGATGGTCGTATAACTTTTTCTTTATATCTTCACCTTGAGCAATGGATGTGAAAAACTCATGAATATTATCAATATATTCATCTTCATTTTTAATACCGTGATTCCTTTGA
>DHQH01000023.1:23800-24685 GCA_002410125.1 Alphaproteobacteria bacterium UBA5343 | reverse complement strand
GGTTTAGGTGATTTCACTCCATAGCTTGATGAAGCATATTTAAGGTATCAAAGTTAGATAATTTAGATGATTTGGATAATATTTTATTAATTACATTGATTTCATTGATATTGGCCTTACCTTTAATTGTAGAAGCTGCAACATTTAGCATTGGATATTTACTATCATCTTCTTCTCTTTGATCAACAAAAGTGTACATTTTTACAACTTCTACATAATGATTAAGAGGCATTCTCTTTGGAGTGATATAGGGAGCTAAAGACATAAAAGTTGCGGTATAAGTTTTAATATCTTCAGAACTTAATGATGTAACATCTCTTGTGAAGACTTCTGACCAAGCTCTAGCACAAATATTTAGATGTCTTAAATTTTCTATACTTTTTTTATGGAAAGGCTTTAATAATTTCTTTTCTGTTTCAATATCGCCTTTAGGATCAAAGTCAAGATGCATAGCATCACAAACCTGTCCTATTAAAAGAAGATAGGCATCTTTATCTTTTTTATGAATTGGTTTTGGAATTATGTCATTAGCATTTTTTATATCTTCATAAATTTCTTTTGCTTGCCAATAAGCTACTCTAAAACTATTAATATCTTCCATATTTTTGACCTACTCTTATTTTGCATATAGTTAATTAAACCATAAAAATGGTTTTTTGTCCATAAATAAGAGGTTACAATAAATGAAATAAGTTAAATATTTTCTAACCTGGCTAATGCTTCTTTAATTTTTACAATAGCTTGCTCTAAATCTGCTAATTTTACTCTTTGCTCTTCTACAACATGAGCTGGGGCTTTACTTACGAATCCTTGATTATTTAGCCTTCCTTTTAGAGAGCTTGCTTCTCTATCAACTTTAGCAATTTCTTTTTCTAATCTTTCTTT
>DHQH01000023.1:0-23589 GCA_002410125.1 Alphaproteobacteria bacterium UBA5343 | reverse complement strand
TTTTTCTAATCTTTCTTTTTCTTGTGCTACATCAATAATTCCTGCAAGAGGCATAAGAAGAGTTGCTTCTCCATATACTTCTTGAGCTGTACCACTAGCAATTTCATAACCGTCAAATACACTTATTTCTTCAACTCTTGCCAAGAATTTAATTACATCTTTGGCAAGTTCTAAAGATTTAATATTTTCATTAGATATGTCTTTTAGAGAAATATTAATTTTGATAGATGGTTTTACATTCATTTCTGATCTGAGTGAGCGAATCGATGAAATAAGACCAATCACCCAATCAATGTCTTTTAATGACTGTGTATCAATATTATCATATCTAACCCAGTTTTCATGAATTAGTTTATTTTCTCTCTCATCAGTAATATTTTGCCATAATTCTTCAGTAATAAACGGCATAAATGGATGAAGAGTTGCTAAAATCTTATCTAATACCCAAGCAGCAGTTGCTCTGGTTTCTGATTTTAATTCTTCATTTTCACCATAAAAGATTGGTTTTACCATTTCAATATACCAATCACAGAACTCACCCCATGCAAATTGATAGATAGCATTTGCAGCATCTGAATATCTATAAGCATCTAGGTTAGTAGATACATCTATTGAGGCTTGCTTGGCTTTGTTTACAATCCACTTATTTACAGGATGGGTTACTTTTGTTTCATCAAAACCTTTTACTGGTTTACACACATTCATTTCACAGAATCTTGATGCATTCCAAAGTTTGGTACCAAAGTTTCTATAACCTTCTACCCTTTTATTATCCATCGCAATATCACGACCTTGAGTTTCCATAACAGCCATAAAGAATCTAAGAGCATCTGCACCATAAGCATCAATTACTTCTAGTGGATCTACGGTATTGCCTTTAGATTTTGACATTTTTTTACCATGTTCATCACGAACTAAACCATGTATATATACTTTTTTGAATGGAACTTCTTTATTGATATAAAGACTCATCATCATCATTCTAGCAACCCAGAAGAAAATGATATCAAAACCAGTAACAAGTAAGGCATTTGGATAGAATCTTTTTAAGAACTCACTATTTTCATCTGGCCAACCAAGTGTTGAAAATGCCCAAAGGCCTGATGAGAACCATGTATCTAAAACATCGCTATCTCTTGTTAGTTCTACTTCTTTACCATAATGATTATTAGCTTTTGCTTGAGATTCAGCTTCGGTTTCTTCGCAGAATATTTCTCCATCTGGACCATACCAAACAGGAACTTGATGCCCCCACCATAATTGCCTTGAGATACACCAAGGTTCAATATTCCTCATCCAATTAAAATAGGTTTTTTCCCAATGAGTTGGTATAAATTCGGTTTCTTTGTCTTCAACAGCTTTAATAGCTTTGATAGCTAATTTTGGAGCATCTACATACCATTGATCTGTAAGCCATGGCTCAATTACAACACCTGTTCTATCGCCAAGTGGCATAACCATATCATGATCTTCAGCTTTTTCAAACATTCCTAAACCTTGTAAATCTTCAATAGTTTTTGCTCTGGCCTCAGTTGTAGTCAGGCCTTGGTAAGGAGTATTCTCATTTAATTTAGCATCTTTATCTAAGATGTTAATCATCTCTAAATTATGTCTTTTACCAACTTCAAAGTCATTAAAATCATGGGCTGGGGTTATTTTAACACAGCCTGTTCCTTTTTCAGGGTCAGCATGCTCATCACCAACGATGATAATTTCTCTATTAATGATTGGAATGATACATTTTTTACCGATTAGATGTTTTAATTTTTCATTTTCTGGATGGATTGCAACAGCAGTATCTCCAAACATTGTTTCTGGTCTGGTGGTTGCAATTCTTATTTTTTCATCACTATTAACAACAGGATAATACATATAATACATCTTACCCTTAGTTTCGATTTGCTCTACTTCCAAATCTGAAATAGCAGTACCTAATTTTGGATCCCAGTTTACAAGTCTTTTATCTTTATAGATAAGGCCGTCTTTATGCATCATAACGAAGATTTTACGAACAGCTTTTGATAATCCTTCATCCATGGTAAATCTTTCTCTTGACCAGTCACAAGATGCACCTAATCTTCTTAATTGCTGAGTAATAGTGCCACCAGAGTGTTCTTTCCATTCCCAAACTTTTTTAACAAACTCTTCTCTACCTAAATCATGACGGGAGATATTATCTTCTGCTAATTTTCTTTCAACCACCATTTGAGTTGCAATACCTGCATGATCGGTACCTACTTGCCATAGGGTGTTTTTACCAAGCATACGATTATATCTAATCATAATATCTTGCAAAGTGTTATCTAAGGCATGTCCCATATGAAGGTAACCCGTAACATTTGGTGGTGGAATTACGACACAAAAATCCTCAGCATCTTTTTTCATTGATGGTTTAAAATCTCCAGACTTTTCCCAGTCTTGATAAATTTTCGTTTCTATTGATTTTGGATCGTAATTTTTTTCTAACATTTTATTTGCCTTTAGTTTATAAATATTTTTTAATTTAATAATGGATTTTTTTCTAAAATTCAAGAAAAGAATAACCCCCACAAAATTTGTGAGGGTTTTAATCATAGGCTAATAATTTCCTAACCTTATAGATTAGAAATTACCAGCCTTTTCGATGACTCGTTCAACTTCTTTTTTAACAACCTTTTCAACAACATAAGGAAGATTTGCATCTAACCATTCTTTAATCATTGGTTTTAAGAGTTCTCTTACAATATTTTCAATTGTAGCATTACCTTCACCAATGGCTGCTGAGCGTTGTTCAACAACTGTTTTTACTAGGTTTGAAACTTGTTTTACTGTTTCTGTTTCGGTTTTTTTAGAAACCATTGTTTCTTTATCATCAACTTGCATAGCTTTACTCAAATCTAATACTGTTTCACTGTTATCTGGTTTATATTCTTTTTCTACCACATTTTCTACTGGAGTTTCAACAATTTCTTCTTTTTCTTCTGGTTTAACTTCCTCAGCTTGTGGTTTTTCTTCAACTTTTACCTCAACCTCATTCACAATTGGGTCAGAAATATTTTGTTTTTCTTCCTCTGCAATTTCTGATTTTGGTTCTGGTTTTTCTTCTTTTTCTACATTAGGTTCTTCTTCATCAGTTAGTATTCGTCTAATTGATGATAAGATTTCTTCCATAGATGGATCTTGATTTTCTGCCATGTAATACACCCAAACTAAAATAAATCATACTTGTTTACTATTAGCATTATATAGATAATAGTTTTCTAAAATGTTAACAGTTTAGAAAAAAACAAGAAATAGATTTTTATTGCTTTTCAACAGATAGTCTTTAGTTAATCTCAAATTTATTAGCAGTAAATTCACCAATTGCAGATAATAAATTTAGAGCTGATAAATATTCATCTCTCATAGCAATTGCCATAGATACTTTAGCATCTAGTAATTCTTGCTCAGCATCTAATACATCTAAAACTGTTCTTGAACCTGCTTTTGATTCAATAGTTACACCTTCAAGTGCTAGCTTAGTTGCATCAATTTGAGATTTTGTTGACTTGATTTTAGCTTTATTTGCTTGCCATTTTTGCCAAGCTGAGGTTACATCTGCCCTTGCTTGTCTTTTAGCTTGATTTAATAAATCTTGTCTTTGAAGACTGGCATATTTAGCCTGCCTTGCTCTTGCTCTAACACTACCTGACTTATAAAGAGGTATAGTCATTTCTGCGGTTAAAGAATACCTTCTATATCTATCATCTTCATGCACAGAATCCCAATCCCTTGTTGCATCTGCTTTTAAGTCAATTGATGGTAATAGCTCACCTTTAATTGCAGCAGTGTCTCTTTTGGCGGCTTTTACAAGATTTTGATAGTAGCTAATAGTGAAGTTTTGAGCTATAGCAGTATCAATTGCCTCTTCTAAAGAAGTTGGCATTTTATTTTCTACTTTAATAGGTAATCCTAAATCTTTTGGTAAATGACCTATCATATTTTCAAAAAATGCTTTTGAACTTTCTAAATCACCTTCTGCCGATATTCTTTGAGAAGTGGCTCTGGCAAGTCTTGATTCTGATTGAGAAACATCGGTTTTAGTAATTTCACCTGCTTTGAATCTAATTTTGGCAGCTTCTAGATTTTCTTTTAAGACATTTTCATTATTAACTCTAAGGTCAAAAATTAATTCGTCTCTTAAAACATCAATATAAGATGTGGCAGAAGAAAGTAAAATTGATTGTTCTGTTGCAAGTAAGTCATTTTTTTCAGCTATGACATTATATTTTGCTGCTTCAACTTGATTATTAGTTCTAAAACCTCTGAATAATGGTTGGGTTAGGTGAGCTCCTACACCATATGGTGTTTCTGAGCTATTAATGGTATTTACATCACCTATAACCCTATCATCATCTTCCCTTGAGATACTAGCTGTTGCGTAGATGTCTGGGCGATAACCAGATCTTGCTATATCGATATTCTCTTCAATATATTTCAGATTAGCACGTTTTGCTAATAGAGTTGGGTTTGAAGAGTAAGCTGACTTTAATGCAGAGATGAATGTCTCAGCATTTGCCATATTTGGAACAGTTAGAATGAATGTTAATGCTATAAGTATTTTTTTCATATTTTCACCTAAGTTTAAAATGATAACATTTCTTCAGATATCACTTCTTTTTCTTCTTTATCAATATTTATTATTTGGATTAAATTATTATCTTTTTTCATATAAGTCAATTTTCCACTATCAGATATTAACTTTATCAATTTTTTTGGAGCTTTAGTAGTTGGATTAATCAATATAATATTAGTAAATGGTGCAAAACTTGTAAAAGACTCGTTATCTTCAATAATAATATTATTTATCTCCAATTTATTAATAATTTTATCTGATAATTTAAGATTTTTATCATTTTTATCGGTTGCAACTACTGTGGCTGCCAAATGAGAGCAAAATACAGGGAGATAGCCTGTTGAAGAATCGACAATCAAAGTTAAACTATCCTTTTTAATATTGGCATAATCAATTATTTTTAAGCCTAATAATGGGGATGGTATTTTTATTTTATCATTTGATATTATATGTCTTTTTGAATATAGGAAATCTACTTCATAATCTTCAATAAAATCATGTTCATTTATACATTCAAATATATCAATGAGTGAAGGGTTTTGAAATTTATGTTTCTTGAGTGATAAAGTCTTATTTTTCTTAATGTCAGTTATGTTATTTATCATCATTTATTTCCTTTGTTTCTTAATCATTATTAAACTTATGTAGATTAAAATTCAATTAAATATTTTGAAATTATTAGTTTGTTTTATAAACTCAGGAGAAAAAAATTGCCTAAAATTCAGTCAAATAAACAAAAAAAACAATATATGGATAGATTAGAAAAATCTATTAAACATTATATCAAATATATGATTGGTAAACGGGAATGCGAAGTTAATAGATATGAAATTTATACTGCAGTTGCATATGCTGTTCGTGAAATTGCTATGGATAAGATGTTTGAAACTGCTTCTAGATATGAAAAAAGTAAAACTAAAAAAGTTTATTACCTTTCTTTTGAGTTCTTAATTGGTAGATCGCTTGAAAACAACCTCCATAATCTAGGAATTTTTGACTCCCTTAAAGATCTTAAACTTGATTTTGTTTATGATTGGGAAGAAATTTTTGAAACAGAATATGACCCTGCACTTGGTAATGGTGGTTTAGGGAGACTTGCTGCTTGTTTCTTAGATTCTATGGCTAGTATGAATATTGCTGGTTTTGGTTATGGTATTAACTATAAATTTGGCTTATTTAAGCAGATTTTTGATAATGGTTATCAAATAGAAAAGGCGGATTCTTGGGCTGCAGAAAATTCTCCATGGCAAATTGAGAGAGCTGATAGAAAAGTTACTATTCCTTTATATGGTAGAGTTGAAGAAATTCATCACCCAGATGGCACAAAATCTAATGCCTGGGTTGATACTCAAAAATTAATTGGTATTCCTTATGATTTCCCTATTGTTGGATATGGTAATAAAACTGTTAACTATCTAAGATTATTTTCTGCAAGATGTGATGATGAGTTAGATATTAAGGAATTTAACCAAGGTGGATATATGAAAGCGGTTGGTAAGAAGATTAAGACTGAGACCATTTCCAAAGTATTATATCCAAATGATGAAGTACAAGAAGGTAAAGAACTTAGACTAACACAACAATATTTCTTTGTGGCTTGTGCTATTAAAGATATTATTAGAAGATTTTTAGAAAATGAGGATGATTTAACTAATCTTCCTGACAAAGTTTGCATTCAATTAAATGATACTCATCCAGCAATTGCTATTCCAGAGATGATGAGAGTATTGACTGATGAATATGGTTATGAGTGGGATAATGCTTGGGAAATCACGACTAAAACCTTTGCTTATACTAACCATACACTACTTCCAGAAGCATTAGAAAGATGGTCGGTTAGCATTTTGGGTAATGTGCTTCCTCGTCATTTACAAATTATCTATTTAATCAATGAAAAATTCTTAGAAAAGGCTAGAAAAGAATATGGAGAAAACCATGATATAATTGCAAAGATGTCAATCATTGAAGGATTTGGCGATAATCAAATGGTTAGAATGGCTAACCTTTCTATCATTGGCTCTTTTTCTGTTAATGGTGTGGCAGCTCTTCACTCAGAGCTTGTTAAATCAAACCTAGTTCCTCATTTTTATGAATATTGGCCAAAGAAATTTAATAATAAAACAAATGGTATAACACCAAGAAGATGGTTACTACATTCAAATACTGATTTGGCTAATCTTATTACTAAAAGAATTGGTGAAGATTGGATTTCTGATTTATCAGAGCTTAAAAAGCTCGAAAAATATGTTAGCAATAAATCATTTATGGAAAATGCTTTAGAAATTAAAGATATAAACAAAATGAGAATGGCTAGCTATATTTTTGAAAATACAGGAATTAGAATTAATCCTCATTCTATGTTTATTGTGCATGCAAAAAGAATTCATGAATATAAGAGACAATTTTTAACTGCGATGCATATCATCCATGAGTATTTCTCTATAATTAAAGATGGTAAAAAACCAGCTTTTCCTAAGACATATATTTTTGCAGGTAAGGCAGCTCCTGGCTACCATATGGCAAAACTTACTATTAAATTCATTAACAGCTTGGCAACAGTGATTAACTCTGATTCTAGAGTTAAAGATATGCTAAAGGTCGTGTTTATTCCTGATTATAAGGTATCTGTGGCTGAAAAATTAATGCCTAGTGCTGATGTTAGTGTTCAATGCTCAACAGCTGGGTTTGAAGCAAGTGGTACTGGTAATATGAAATTTGCACTAAATGGTGCCTTAACTATTGGGACTTATGATGGAGCTAATATTGAAATCAGAGAAGAGGTTGGTGAAGATAATTTCTATTTATTTGGCTTGAGAGCTGAAGATATTATCAAAATGAAAGAAGAAAACTCTTATAATCCTTGGGATTATCAAGAAAAATCAACAAATCTTAAACGAGTTATGAATGCTATTACCTCTAATGTTTTCTGTGAAGAAGAAGGGTGTCTAATATTTAAACCGCTTTGGGAAAATATTATGAATAATGGTGATTATTTCTTCAATTTGGCTGATTTTGATGATTTCGTTAAGACATTTGAACAAGTTGATAAAGATTATCAAGATAGAAATTTATGGGCTAAAAAATCAATTCTTAATATTGCTAGAATTGGTAAATTCTCTAGTGATAGGACTATTGGGGAGTATGCTAAAGACATCTGGAACATCAAACCAGTAAAATAATCTTCGCCTTTTTAGCTAAATCACATCACTTTCATCAGTAAAGAAAAACCCACTTAGTAACTTGCTAAGCTCAAGTTTTTCTTTCCTTGAAAGTAATGCACCTTATCTAAAAACTCATCAGACCCAATTTATTGGGTGGTAATTGCAAATATTTTACTCCAGTCATTTAGTAACTATATTTTGTTTATATATGTTCTGGATCCCCGATCTATTCCAATAAATTGGGCTCGAGGATGACAATAAGAAAAAAGCTAGCCATTTAGGCTAGCTTTTTAATTTTTGAGTTATTTGGTATCAATGCCTCTTTGTTTGTATAGTTTAAGAGTTATTTCATCTAGTTTTTTACCAATATCTGGTGATTTTTTACCAGCCTTACCATAGAGGTCTTTGTTTGCATCACCTCTTGATTTTCTACCTCTGATTCGATCAATAACATCTTGAGCACTTTCTCTTTCTTCTTTTGTTATAGGTGGTTGTTTTGGTGTTTTTCTTTGTGGATTATTTCCTTGATTTACTCTATTTTGGGTCCCTACTTGAGATTGTCCACCAGATTGATTAGAATCTCGTTCTTCTCTTTCCGCAGCTTTTCTTTCTCTTTCTGCTCTTTCTTGCTCAAGTCTTACTTGTTCTGCTAATAACTCTTCTTGAGAACCACCCATTGTATCTCTTTTGTAGAAAGGTTGATAGATAGCATCATATACATTTTTTATCTTTTCTGGATGAGATGATAGGTCTTTATGAGCCACACTTGCATACATTCTCTTCCATTGTGCGCCATTAGCTAATCTTTTTAAAGTATCTTCTGATTTTTTAGCATTTGCTGGATTTTTCTTTAATGCTTCTAACTCTGCTTCATACACACCTACTGGATCTACGAATTCACCACCTGTAAATGCTTGTTTAGCTCTTGGGATTGCAGTTTTTTTGAAGCCATAAGGGAAAGGAAGAAGATCACCAGATGGCACACCACCTTTACCAGCAATTGCACCCATCATTGCCCATTTTTGTTCTTCGTTAAAACTCCATTCTTTTTTAATTTCAATAAATATTGGACAGTTAACTTCATTACCATCTATTTTTACAAAAGGTACAGGTTTTCTTTCTTCAACACCATCGGCATTTGTTACTTTATAAAAACCATCTTTATCAGGTTGTCCACCATTATCTAAGAATTTTTGATAATCTTTCTTGGCTATACTATAACAGTGTTTAACATAGTTTTTAGCAAAAACACCATTTTTTCTATGAGGATAACTGTCTTTTGACCAAACATCAACATCAACCCCCATTTCATTAATAAGATCCATTAATTTTTTCTTATCATCAAGACTTAAATAATTTGGAATTTTTACAGGGACTTGACCTTTTTTAATAGCATTATCTCTGTATTCATATAATTGGTCTTCTTCAGTGCTATTAACCTTACCGTTTACTGATAGACCATGTTTGAAAGCAAGCTTTTGAATTGCTTCTCGCTCTTCTGCTGACATATGAGGGTCTAAATGAATATTACCATAACCACCATTAATAGCTTGTTTGATTATTAAATCAGCCATGTTTTTATCAATTTTACCACGATAGCTCATACGACCATCTTTATATAGTCTCATTTTACAGGTAACTTTATTTCTTTTATCTTTTGTTTTACCATGCTCATTATAAAAACCTTCTGGAGCATATGTAAGGGTTGAGAATCTACCTGTTATGCTTGGCCATACTTTAGTATATCTATGAGCACCGCCTGGAAGAGAAGATAAGAAATAATCTTTACCATATTTACTATCAGCCCAATCCCTTAAATGATTATATGTATCTTTAGTGTTTAACTGAGTACCTTCTTTTAACTCTGTCATGCCTGTTTTCTTAACACCTTGTACAACAGCTTCATTATATTTTTGATGAAACTCATCTTCATTATTTTCTAATTCACCATTTTCGGCTGCTTGTTGCATAGCATCATCTACTGCATTGTCTAGTCTATTATCTGCAGTAGTACTATCTTCTAAATCATTAGAAACTGTAGTACTTGGTACATTTGGATCTACTTTACCTTTTTCAGATTCTTCTTCCTCTTTTGTTTGGAATTTAGGCTCTTGTTGTGACTCTTCTTTAGATACAGCTTCTGACCAATTACCATATTCATCCTTTAGATAAGTGATTGTTTCACCATCTCTATCGATAGTGATTCTATTTTCACTAACTGTTTTAGCTTTACTAGGATCATCTAACCCTGCGGCTCTTAATGAATCTAAATCTTTTTTAGTTAGTTTAACTTTTTTAGTTTCTATTTTAGGGTTTTGTTTGTTTTCTGCCATTTTTACACCTATATAAAGTCTAAATTTTGTCTTAATCTATATAAATAGTATCATAGTTTTTCTATAAAGTCACATATTATTTGTACAAAATTGTACAAAAATTAAAATTATCATAAATCTGTAATACTATACTTATCGTAGAGCCATATTTAATATAGCTAAGAGTGGTTAAAATTATGCAAAAAAAACACCCCAGAATTAACTGAGGTGTTTAAAGTTTGATTAAAAAGCTAGGTTATTACTTATTGAAACCCTTATTTGCTTCTTGAAGTTTTTTGATATCTTCAGCACTTAAAACTTGGCTACCAATATTAGCACTAGCTTCATATGGCTCCCTAGTTTCACCATTGACATAAGATTTCACACACTCCTCAAGCTCCTTAAGGTCATCGCCCTTAGCTTTAACGAATGCTTTGTATTGTTCGTCTGAGGCTGTAATCCTAACTTTATTATCTTTGACATGATTGGTTAGACCTCGAATAGCTGCGACCCCTTGACCTTTGTCAATTGCTTCTTTAAATTTTTCAATTGTTTCAGGTGTAGTACTAGCACAGAGCTCAGCACCTAATCTTACATAATTATCTGCAAACATAGCATTAACTGTTTCTTTATCTACCTTGAAATCTTCAGATGTTACTTTATCAAGATTATCTTGGTTATCTTGTATAAAATCAGCTAATAGGTTGTGTTTAGTAAATTGCATAGCTAGCTCGCTTAGATTTTTCTTAACTGAACTACTATATGGACCAAATAGATCTTTTAAATCATCTCTTTGTGATGATAGCTGATTATTTTGTGTAATAATCATGTTTGCTTGTATAGATATAGCACTTCTTTCAGTTCTAGATTCAACTCCTAATAATGGTTGTATATCTTCGGCTATTATTTCTGGATCTTGAGAAACATCGTGAATATTCTTCCACATTTCATCTTCTACTAATTTGCTATCATCAAAACCACCTTCTGGAATAACTGCTGGACCTGTACCATTATTATTATTTTCATTAGTTGCACTTTCTTCAGATTTATCATCCTCAGATGGCTCAACAACTGGGGGAGGAGTTACAATAACAGTCTTAGGTTTAGATTGTCCGCTTTCATTCTCAGAATTAACTTGACTACTCTCTTGAGACTGTTGGATATCATCATTGTTTTGAGAATCTGGATCACCTTGACCGCCACCAGTATTTTGAAGTTGTTGTTCAGAATTTTGATTAACCTGGGTTTGGGTTTCAAATAATGCTTTAATATCTTCTGAAACATTACCTCTTAACTCTGATTTTAATGCTTTGAAGTATTTTTGTTTCCACTTATTATACTTAGCTTTATTAGTATCAGTCACCAAAGTTTCAACGGCTTCTAAGGCTTCTTTCACTTCCTGAGCTGATTTTTGTGGAATATTACCAATTGGTTTTAGGTCATATTCAAAACAAGCCTTCATTGCATTATGTTGGTTGGTTTTGTTATCTATAAAACCTTCACCAAATCGCATAGCATTTCTGCCTTCAACTTCTTTGAACTTTTTAGCAGTTGCTTTCATTAATGCATATTCTGGATCTATATTTTTACCATTATCATCAACTGGACCATAAAGTGTTATATTACCTTTACCATCGTCTTCGATTTTACCATTATATTTATCTAAAGCACTATAATCATTGTTATTAATGGCATTATTATCTTTTTTACGATATTTCTTTTTATCATAAATAAAATATTCTTTTTGTCCTTCTACTTCTTCACGGAAGATAATATGATCTTTTGTAGCTTTTTCAATATCGGCATCCGTTACTTCTTCTCCTTCTTTAGTCACATACATTTTAGCAACGATGTAATTCCAATACTGATTTTTATATTTTTCTGGTACCTGACCTTCAATTGAGGATGGTTCAACATAATCATCATCTTCTTCACGACCTGATCCACCAGTATTTTCATTACCATCACCAGTATTGCTATTTTGATTATCTGGAGTTACACTTTGACCAATATTAACTGTTCCTGAATTGTTATTTTCTGTTTGCTTACCTATTTCGTTACCAGAAGCATCTTTCCAAATACCATTTTCATCTTTGGTTCCTTGGATAATATTGCCATTTTTGTCTTTATAGCGAATTCTATCATCCTCATTAATAATAACTTCAGTAGCTTGAACCCCAAATTTATTATTAAATGCTTCAAGTTCTGCTTTTTTCTGATCTTCCTCACTAGGCTCTTGCCCTCCTGATGATGGTTCATGATCTGTATTTTGATGTTTGTCAGTAGTATTAGTTGTTGCTTTGGAAGTAAGTGGGGCAGCTTTATATTCAAGAACACCTTTTTCTTCTTTATATTCTGGTTCCCATTTTCTACCTGTACCATCAGCTAATTTTGCTTTAGTTTCACCTTCTAAAATATATTTAAAACTCTCAACTTGACCTGTTTTACTAATTCCCACATTGCTAAGTTTAGATACTTTATCTAAATTTAGAGCTTTAGTTAAATCAACCCATTTACCGTCTTTGTTTTGTTGAATGATGTGATATTTACCGTCTTTATCTTTATAGCTAAATGCTTTTTCAGATAAATATTCTATTTTTTGAGCATCATTAATACCTAAAGATTTAGTGATATTTTGATAAACACCATCTTTATTAGTATTGATGAGATGTCTAGGACCATCTGTCTCTTCTTGAATGACAAAGATATTAGTTTTAATTGTTTTAGCCCCAGCTAATCTTGCAATTCTGCTAGGTTCTTTATTTTCAACAGGCATTACAACTTTTAAGTTTTCGAAACCAAGATGGCTTGTTAAATCATACCAATTACCATCTTCATCTTTAATATGAAGATATCTATTATCGTCTTTATCTGAGGTTACAAGTTTGTTATTTCCAATCTCAACTCTCATAACAGGCTCATAACCTAAGTTTTTCATATAATCTTGAACATTACTATATTTTTGCTCGGTATTATTCTCTTCTTGTTGTTCTTGTTGTTGTTCTTCATTTTCTTGAGAGATTTTCTTCCAAGCCTTATCTTGTAATTCGTAAGTTTCTTTAGTCTTATCTGCTAGCTCTAACTCAACACTATTTGCATTGATAATGTTAAAGTTTGTATCTTTTAAATCTCTAACTCCTATAATGTTTTTAATAATATCTGCAGCATCAACAGCTTTCATATCTTCAGGCTTGCTAAACTTGAAGTTGATATGCTCTGCTTTTTTGTTTTGTCTTTTGTTTTTATAATCTTTTTGACATGTAACATCAAAATCTGTTTTAGATTTGAGATTAATACTAGAATATTGTAGATCTAATAATGTATTAATATCATCTGTATTAGCTAGAAAAACTTCTTTATCAAAATCTAATTGCAAAGCATCAGGTTCTACTTTATAGGTGGCTGAGGAACCATTATAATCTATAATTTGATCTGTATCTTGAACTTGTGGTAAAATTGCATGGTTTTGACCAGGTAGGGATAATTTACCCTCATTATCAAACATTGCAGGATATAAATTACCATCTATTTTATATAGGAAATTAGCATTTTTCCCTGTTAGATAAGCCTTTGGAACACTTTCTACTCTGTTTATATCTATCACATCTGCTAATCTTTCAAACTTTTCTTTAAGATGTTGTTTTTCTGTGAATGATCTTGTAGACCAAGATGATAATAATTTTTTAATGTGATCATGATCTTTATGCTTTGGTTTGGTTACTAAGGCATTTTTCCATTCATCACTATCTTTTATGGTCTTTTTCCACTCTCCATCTTGTTTGACATAATATAGATAGTTACCTTTATCATCCTTAATTTCTACTCTATGTAATCCAATTGAGAATTCTTTATTTTTTAACTTTGTATTATCAGTAACACTTAAAATGATTTTACCAGCATCTTCTAAAGTCATATCCTCTGGCTTTGTAAACTTAAACTGAGAAGTGCCACGAATACCTCTTTTATATGATGCTTGATAAGCATCATCAGATAACTTTTCTAATGAAAGAGATGAAACACCTAATGCATTTTTTAATTCAGATGAAGCTGCATAACCTGTTAATACTCTGCCATCCGGCTTTAAAACTAACTTATAAGGTTCAACATCATATGTGAAATCTCCACCAATTGCTGAAGAAAAATCGATATCACTACGACCATATACAGCTGGTAAAATCTCATTATCTTTAGCTGGCAGAGATAACTTACCGTTTTTATCTGTAGCAACAGGATGATAATGATATTCTGTTCCATATACAAAATTACTATGTTCTACATTAACATAGCATCTTGATATGTGTTTTACTGTTCTCAGATCAACTAAATCTGCAAGTTTTTTTACCCTTGCAACCATGAAACCTTTTTGTTCATCAGTTAGTTTCCATGTAGCTATAATTCTATCAATTTCTATTTTAAGTTCTTCTTCTGTCATTTTTTTAGGTGTGTCTACCATTTTCAAAATCCTCATAAATAAAATAAATCCAAAAGCGAATTTAATTTTGCCTGATTTTACTAAATTTTTATTATTGATATTAGCAGTAAAGTCTTACTAAAAAATAAATCGTTGCTAATTTTATACCATATTTTAGATGTATTGTCATTAGATTTTTGATAATTTTGTCAATTTTTTCCATAAATCAGGGTTAAATACAGTAAATCTGCGGGTTTAACAGAATAGAAAAATACATAATATATTGGATTATATAGGTATTTCTGAAAATTTCTATAGAGTAATTGATTAATTTTTATCGAAAAATTTAAAAAGATTCGAATCTATTGTCATAAAATTGTAAGACACTATTTATTGTGACACGACTTGTCGTGATACAATAGATTGTGATATGAGTTGTCATAACAAGATAAGACATAAAAAAGCCCCAGAAATTTCTGAGGCTTTTTATATTGAATCACTTCGTGATAGATTCTGGATCCCCGAAATTCCTAACTTGTTGGGGTGAAAATTTCGAGGATGACAGATAAAAATTATTTCTCTAACACTTTAACACCTGGAAGCTCTTTACCTTCTAGCCATTCCAGGAAAGCACCACCGGCTGTTGACACATATGAGAATATTGTATCAACACCTGCATTTGCTAATGCTGAAACTGTATCACCACCGCCAGCAACAGTTTTTAACTCACCTTTTTTAGTAAGTTCTGCTGCAAACTGAGCAACTTTATTTGTTGCTTTATCAAATGGTTCTAATTCAAATACACCTAATGGACCATTCCATAAAAGTGTTTTACAATTAGCAATTTTTGATGTGATATTTTCGATTGATTTTTCACCAACATCTAGTAATTCATAGCCAGTTGCTGGTATTGAATCTAATGCTACAGTCATATGTTCTGCATGAGCTTTAAAATCTTTAGAGGCTACAACATCTTTAGGTAGGATAACTTCACAACCTGCTGTTTTTGCTGTTTCTAAGATTTCTCTTGCTGTATCTAACATATCCATTTGAACAAGTGAGTTATCGGTATTGATAGTATCAACACCTGTTGCTTTTAAGAATGTATGAGCCATACCACCAGAGATTACTAAAACATCTACCTTTTTAACAAGATTGTTTAATAATTCTAATTTTGAAGAAACTTTAGCTCCACCAACTACTGCTGCAACTGGTTTTACAGGAGCAGAAAGCACTGAGTCTAGGCTTTCACATTCGATTTGCATTAGACGTCCTGCTGCAGATGGTTTTAACTCTACTGCGGCTTTCATAGAAGCATGAGCACGGTGAGCTGTTGAGAATGCATCACTTACATATACATCGCAAACATCTACAAGATTTCTTGCAAAATCCACATCACCTTCTGTTTCTTCTTTATAAAATCTCAGATTTTCCAATAAAAGAACTTCATTATCTGACATTTTAGCAACAGCATTAGCTACTTTTGTACCTATACAATCATCAATAAAAGTTACAGTTGAACCTAATGCTTTTTGTAAAGCTGGAGCAATGTGAGATAATGAGAATTCTGATTTTCTTTCCCCCTTTGGACGACCAAAGTGAGAAATTACAACAACTTTTGCACCTTTTTCTTGAAGTTCTTTAATTGTTGGAACTGTTCTATCAATTCTAGCAGTGTTTGTAACATTGAAGTTTTCATCAACTGGAACATTAATGTCAGCTCTTAGCATTACTGTTTTGCCAGCTACATCAATATTATCTAGAGTATTAAATTTTGACATTTATAAATATCCTTTAATAAATATTTTTTCCTAAAAAATGCTTTGCCCCTACTGAAACATTAATCAATAGAGGCAAAACTTTAGTTATTAAGAATGGCTCTTATTTGATGTATTTTGCCATTTCAACTGCTGTATCAGACATACGATTTGAGAAGCCCCATTCGTTGTCATACCAAGATACGATTCTTAAGAAGTTACCTTCAACTACTTTAGTTTGTGTTGAATCAAAAGTAGAAGAATTTGGACAATGATTGAAGTCTGAAGATACTAATGGCTCATCATTATAACCAAGAACACCTTTTAATTCACCTTCAGATGCAGCTTTAAGAGCAGCATTTACTTCTTCAACTGTAACATCTTTACCAAGTTCACATTTAAGATCAACTAAAGATACATTCGGAGTTGGAACACGAACAGCAGAACCGTCCAATTTGCCTGCTAATTCTGGTAATACAAGACCAACAGCTTTTGCAGCACCTGTTGAAGTTGGAATCATTGATAAAGCAGCAGCACGACCTCTGTATGGATCTTTAGGATGTGCTATGTCTAAAGTTTTTTGATCACCTGTATAAGAGTGAATTGTTGTCATATAACCACGTTTGATACCAAATTTGTCATTTAATACTTTAGCTACAGGAGCAAGGCAGTTTGTTGTACAAGAAGCATTTGAAACAACAATATCACTGTCTGATAATGTTTCGTGGTTTACACCATAAACGATAGTTTTGTCAGCACCTGCTGCAGGAGCAGAAACAAGAACTCTTTTAGCTCCTGCTTCGATATGCATCATAGCTTTTTCTTTAGCTGAGAAAATACCTGTACATTCGAAACAAATATCAACATCTAATTCTTTCCAAGGTAAGTTTTTAGGGTCTCTTTCTGCGATAACTTTAACTTTTTTACCGTCAACTACGATTGAATCACCATCAACTGAAACTTCACCAGGGAAACGACCATGAACTGAGTCATATTTGATTAAAAGAGCATTAGCTTCTGGAGAACCAAGGTCATTAATTGCAACTAACTCAACATCTGTTCTTCCTGATTCTACGATTGCACGATGAACCAGACGACCAATACGACCATAACCATTAATAGCAACACGAACTGCCATATTATTTTTCCTTCTATTGTTGGGAGATTACTGCCGATTTTAAACGGATAGCAAACTCATTAAAAATTAAACTTTTTTACGCAAGTTTTGCGTTCACGAATAATATAGTTTTGATTGGAGGATTTTGCAAGGACTAATATAATATTTCACAATTTATTGGGTAAATTTATTGATGAAAAATTAGAAAGACAGTGAGATTATTTTTAAACACAAAAAAAGCCGGTCTTTTGGACCAGCTTTTTTGAAATCTATATTTTGGTATATTAATAATATCTGTTTAATATCATGATTTTGCGCGCGCTTAAATCACTTACTGTGTTTAATAGCAATATTACTATATTTACAGTGTTTTTGATGATAATTAAGGGGGGTATATACTATACTTAAGAAAATTAATTCTTCATCTATTCTAGATTCTAAAAAATTATCGGTAAATTACTGTAAATTATGAAAACATCGCTAATATTCATTAGGAGGTCATAATTATAAGTATTAGAGCGGTCTTTTGGACCTTAGGTATAGTAATAGAAAAAAATGTATAGTGGTTATGATTAGGATTCTAAGGTATAATTATGAATAAAAAGTAAACCCCCAATAAATAATTTATTGAGGGTTGCTTTTATGTTATTTGAGAGATTACCACAGCGACAAGTCGCTTCGCAATGACGGAAAAAGTTATTTCCAAGTTACTTTAGCTTCGTCATATCTGTCTTTTGGTTGTTTGATATCACCTTTTGGATAGCCAACTGCATTTAATGAGAATGGTTTGATATGCTCTGGAAGCCCTAATATTTCTTGGAATTTTTTAATTTTATCTTCTGATGGAGCCAAACCACACCAGCAAGCACCTAAACCCTTATCATGAATAGCTAAAAGCATATTTTGAGTAGCTGCTGAACAGTCAATTTGCCAATAATCATTACCAAATGATTTATAGCTTTCATTTACATCACCACAAACAATAATTGCACATGAGGCTTCAGCTAAGAAGTGAGCATGGTTGTGAGCTTCGTTTAGTTTATCCATAATCTCTCTATCTTCTACGACAATAAATCTCCAAGGTTTTTTATTTACAGCTGATGGAGCATACATTGCAGATCTTAGAACATCTTTGATGATTTCTTTATCAATTATTTTGCCCTCTGCAAAATGTCTAATACTTCTTCTTTTTTCAATCGCTTCTTTTAATTCCATAATGTTTTTCCTAATTTATAGTTGGCTTTTGAGAATTATTTTCTTCTTCAATTTGCTTTCTGGTTTCTTTGATAATCTTACTAACGGCATTTAAGCCTTTTTCTGCCATTATATCAGTTTGTGAAAGAGTTTTTTTAATGACATATAAATCAATGTCATCATTTTCATCAAATCTTCTTAATATATTATCATAAACACCTACTAACTCTGATAATGAATCAATTAACTCAGCTACTATTGGTGGCATATCTAAGTCATAGGAACCACCCCAAAATGCTTCTAAAAATCCATATTCAAGTTCTTCTATTCTCATATGAATTTGCTTTTTAATATCATCTTTGATGGTTGCTGCTAATCTTATATTTTCATTTCTGATTTTTTTGGCTTGCAGCTGCCAAAGACCCATAAAGCTTGCAAAAAATATTTCAGCTTCTGATTTAGTTTCTAATCTTGGGGATTTGCCATCTTCCCAAAAGCTTGTGATAATTCCTGCAGGGCTTAGGCTTAGGTTGGGTGAACATAGAGCACCTAGAAATCTCATTTTTATTACATATAAAGGAGCTTTACATTCGTAATGATCTAATAGCTTTTGAAGTTTTGCATCGCCGATATATTTTTCAGCTGTTTTGGGATTTTGTTCTATATCCATAGTTTTTACTCTTTTAATTTTTATCAATATTTGTTATGTTGCTCTTAACATAGGTTTTTGTTATAGGGTTTGTCAAATGAAACTATTAAAAATATTAATGCTGGTTGTAATGTTGTCTGCTTGTGCTGGGCAGTTTGATGCTTTTGTGGATAGAAGAAGAAATCCTGGCACTGCTAATATGGCTAATTTATATATTGGTCCATCAACATTGGATAGACCTGCAATTTGTTATAGTTCTTGGTTATCAAGCCCAGAAGAAATCTTAGCATTAGCTGAAAAAGAGTGCGCCAAAACCAATCGAAAACCAAAATTCTTAAAGCAAACTAGTTATAGCTGTCGTGCTTTTATACCTCATCATGCTATTTATGAATGCCAATAAATCTTAAAATTATTTCTCTATCTTAAGGTGGATAGCCATTTCCCCTTGTTTTTCTTATAAAATATTTTATTGACAAAATTTCACAAAAAACATATATTCATTGGTTGAAAAATGATTATTACACGACAAAAAAATAACCTTTGGATTCTCCACCTAGGGGAATTCATTTTTAACTTTTAAGTATTATGAAGACAACATCGAGAACGGTAATGTTGCTGAATATTATCAGACATACCGGAAGCCTGAAAAGGGTAGAAATTAAGAGCGATTTCGCTCTGGGAAAACAAGCCATTGAGGCTAGCTCATTAGCCCATTCTTTTTATAAGACTGTTGAGTTTCAGCAGTTTGAAGAAGGAGAATGGGTAACCAAAGAAGTCAAGGAAGAACATGATCCCGTTTTTGTGGGGAGAGTGTTAACTGGAACTGAAATTACTGAAGAAGGTCTAAGCCTTTCTAAAGTAATGGAGCTTAAATCTGATGACGAATATATCGTTACAGATTACGAGTTATGCTCAATGGAACTCAAGGCTATGAGTATTAGCCCTGATACCAAGCACCGGCTAACAGCCATACATGACAAATTTGTTCTTTATGAAGGGCAAGAGGTGGTTAACCATGCAGGGACTGTGATTTGCAAAAGACGGGATTATTAATCTCGTTAAAAAATATTAACCTTGGGGCAATTTTTTTAATTGCCCCCATAAAAGTGTTATATTATGAAGTCGAGTACAAAATATTTAATATTTTCTGTATTTTTCAAACAAAATGGAGAAACAGAAAAATGTAAAATGCACTCCTTTTCAGACAATATTGCAGTATCTTATTGCAAGAAAAAAAATCTACTGGGATATCAAATGTATAGAGCCAGTATGATTCTGCACGACGGAGAATGGCTAGAAAATGGTGAACCTATAGATAAACAACCTGTCACCTATTATGGTGAGGTGTTATCAATGGCTGAACTTGAAGCGACCTCTTTAGAGGGAAAAACCTCTCACCTTAAAAAATCTGATAAGGTTATAAGACCTTATAATGCGAAGTATTTATCTGATGTAGTTGCTTTTGATGAAAATATTAAAGTAATAGGCTCATCGGATAATGTAAAACTGAAGAGAAAAAAACGAGGTAAAATAGTACCTTGTTGAAATATTAACCACAGGGGTAGTTATTTTTGATTACCCCTTAAACTTATTTCTTATGAATGTAAAAACAAAAAAAGCCGAAACAAGGGAACAGTTTTACCTCGTTTATGGCAAAGATGAGTGTTTAGAGGTGCAAAACTTCCAAGATGCCTGTATAAAAGCTGGCGAGTTGAAACTAACAAAAGCTAGTATTGTTAAGACCTTTGAGGTTAAACATAATGATAGCTGGAGAATAAGAGACAGATTTTTCTCTCGTGAAGTGATGTTTGGGAATATTATTTCTCGCCTCTCTTTGGTTGGTAACGAACATTATTCTGATTTACTTACCAAATACCCAGACTGCAAATATTTTGCAGTAAGTGGTAATGAAGCCGAACCATTTATTGGGCAGAAATTGTTCCGATATGACGGGCGTCAGGCTAGGATAGGAAATAAAGAAACGGATGATGTAATCATCGCTGTTTTCTTATACCCTGATGGTAAATTTCGGAAAATGGTGGTAGAATCAATGTCCAAACGGGCGGCGATTTTTTATTGCCAAGCAACAATGGCATTAGGATATTATTTCCAAACCATCGCTATGTATGGAGGAAATAAAAAAACCAAAACCGTATATTATGGTGATATTTGGTCAGCTCAGATGATAAAGGAAGCAGTTACTTCCAATAATCTCGATAAGAGGTTAACTGAGACTGATTGGGTAATTTCACCTTATTATGCTGAGGATATGTCTGAGTTACTTCCTAAAACGGATGACCTACTTGTAATCAATAAATATTATGAGTTGGTTATGATCCATAAAAGAGAGTTGCAGGAAGCTCAGTTAGCTGCCTTATCTGCATAAATAGAAGAAGTAGGAAATCTTTATTTCCTACTTCTTTTTTTTGTTTTAAATTATTTTACAGTATGTACAACTCTTTGAGGGAATGGGATTTCAACCCCATTTTCTCTGAATTTTTTATCTATTGCATATCTTATTTGGCTGGCGACATGCATTCTATTCATAACATCGGAAGTGAAACATCTAACCTCAAAATCTAAACTTGAATCACCGAAACCTGTAAATAAAACGAAGGTAGCTGGATTTTTGACAATCTTTTTATGCTCATTAGCTGCTTCTAGTAATAATTTTTCAACTAAATCTACATCTGATCCATAAGCAACCCCTACTTCAATATCCATCCTACCAAATCTATCTTCGTGAGTTAGGTTGGTAAGAGAGGTTGATAAAACTTCTGCATTTGGAATTATGATATTAGCTTTTTTCCAAGTTTCAAGCTCGGTTGCACGGATATTGATTTGTTTTACTATACCTTCTTCACCATTCACGATCACCCAATCACCAACCTTGATTGGACGCTCTATTAATAGAATCATACCTGATACAAAATTATTAACTACATTTTGAAGACCTAAACCAATACCAAATGAAAGAGCACCAGCTACGATAGCTAAATTTGACATATCAATACCAACAACAGCTATTGCTAAGGTTGCAGCTAAGATAAAGCCCAAATAACCAAAGCCAGAAACAAGGGAATGCTTGACACTATCATCCATATCAGTATGGGCTAAAACATTAGTCATTAGTTTTTGCTTAAATATTTTAACAATAGATACAGAGATAAAGAAAGTTATAATTGATAGAGCGATATCTAAAATCGAAATTGTAACTCCACCAACAGTAAATCCTGATACTATTTTAGTAGTGAAGGTAGCAATAATATCTTTTGGAACCCCCCAATATGGCATTAAAATAAAAACCCCTAAAACTACAATTACAGGATCGATTAAAACCTTAATCCAAAAACCCATTTTACGAGCGAGTTTACGACTAATTTTTAGTTTGTTTTTTAAGAATTTGGTTGAGATAGATTTTTTAATACTTTCGTCAACCACCCCTCTTAGTAAAAATAAACCTGCGATAATAATTGCGGAAATTAAAATCCTGCTGAAGATAAATGATGAAAGAGCAGTATAACCTAGTATTGCAGCAATAAATGCACCGAATACAAAAACAGAAGTTGCAAAAACAATACTGATGGTTTTTTCTTCTTGCTCTTCATCAATTGTTTCTTCTTCACCTTCTGTTTTGCTAGCAATATTCTCGTCCATAACTATTCTTTTTATAATAGTTGTAATCGCAATTGCTTTTAAGAAAGCTGAAACAGAAGTTATGAAAGAATGTAACTCACTTGAATAGCTACCTTTTGAAATAGATGATTCAAAAAATACAGTGATAGCTAAGATTAATACCAAGAAATTAATTGCTCTTTTTATACTCGTTGCTTTTTCTTTGGAGATATTTAGGAGCTTCCAATTTTCATTTAATGGTGCAAAAATACCAGTAGTAATAGCCCTTACGACTAAATAAATTAATAAGCAAATAAGAGCAGTGGTTAGGACTTGTCCAAAATATCCACTAATGACAGCTCCTGGGCTCGAAATCCAAAGGATAAATCCACCGATGATGGTTGCTGGTAAGACCCCTGTTGCAATTGAAACTGAAATTGCTGCTAGTAATTTTCTGGTAAATCTTGGTCTTTCATTTTTTGCATCATAGCCAAATTTTCTAAGGATTAGTTGTTTGAGATAGCGACCAATTAAAAATGCTAATAGCAAAACAATAAGCATTGGTAAAAAGTCAATTCTAACTAGTTTTTGCTTTTGTGGTGGTAGGTTGTTAAACCAGCTAACTGGTGATAATATGATATCTAAAGTTAAGATAAGAAAATCTTTAGCAGAAGTGACAAAAGTATCTGGATTTATGAGGGCTGGAGACCTTTCTAAGATAGAACCTAGTACCATTTTATGTCGCTCACCTGCTAGTTTTTCTTCTAATTCTTCTGCTT
>DHQH01000004.1 GCA_002410125.1 Alphaproteobacteria bacterium UBA5343 | reverse complement strand
TATACCCATCCAATTAAGCAAAAACATATCAAATAGGATTCCAACTATCTCCTCGTTTGCATAAGCTTGCTTTCTTTGGACCGCACACAATATTTAATATCTTTATAGAAATTTGTAAAAACCATGAACTATAATTTTGAAAATCTTGACCCTGAGAGATTTCAGGTTTTCTGTCAATCTCTTCTAAATTCAGAGTTTCCAAAAACTCAATCATTTCCAATTGGACAACCGGACGGAGGAAGAGATGCTATAGTTTACACAAACCGAGGCTTTGTTAATGACGAATTTAATATTTTTCAAGTTAAATTTTCAAGAAAAAACGATAAAGATATAATAAAGTGGTTAGAAGATACTTTAAAAAAAGAAAGCAAAAAAGTAAGGTCTTTAATGAGAAGGGGGGCTAAAGAGTATTATCTTCTCACAAATATATCCGGAACTGCTCATCTTGATTCAGGTTCAATTGATAAAGTAAATTCTTTATTAAAAAAATACATTCCAATACCAACGTATTGCTGGTGGAGAGAAGATTTAAGTGCAAAACTCAATGTTAATTGGGACTTAAAATGGGTCTATCCAGAATTATTTTCATCAGCAGATTTATTCAGAATTATAATAGAATCCCAATTAAATACAGAAAATAGAGAAAGAAGGTTTAATGCTATAAATTTGTACCTATCAGACCAATTCGACACTGATTCCAAGGTCAAATTCAAACAAGTTGAACTTCAAAATCAACTACTTGATTTGTTCATAGATGTTCCAATTTCACCAAAAGATACAGATAGGAATGATTATAGGATGAACCAAGCTTATTTTCATTTATTACAATCTAATCCTGACACTAAATTTTATTCAGAAATTGGATACGAGCCTCCTGAAAGACAAGACTATTTATTTGAGGAAGAAAACGACTTCATTGGAGCATCAACTTTTTTTCTTAATGATTTCATACAAAAAAAATCATTGCCAATTGTTTTGGAAGGTGGCCCCGGGCAAGGTAAATCCACTATAACGCAGTACATTTGTCAAGTACATAGAATTAGACTGTTAAACCATGAAGATGAATTACAAAAAGTACCATCACATCATTTAAAATCATCAATTAGGCTACCTATAAAAATTGATTTGAGGGACTTCGCATCTTGGATAAACAACATTAATCCCTTTAACATCTCTTCTGATAACCAAGACTCTCAGGTAAAAAACAAATCATTAGATTCCTTTATTGCGGCTCATATCGAGCATTATTCAGAGGTTGAATTTAATGTGAATGATTTACATGAAATATTGAAAATATCCAAATTATTATTAGTGTTAGATGGTTTTGATGAAGTCGCTGATATAAATTTAAGAGAAGTAATTGTAAATGTAATTACAAAAGGAATAAAAAGAATTAAGACTTTTTGCCATGATGTTCAGGTTATTATTACTAGTCGTCCAGCCGCCTTCCTAAACTCTCCTAGTTTTTCAAAGGCAGAATATGAACATTATTTTTTGGATTCAGTAAATTCTTTACTAATTGAAATCTATTCAGACAAATGGCTCAAGGCCAAGCAACTACCACGCAAAGAAGGTGCTGAAACAAAGAATATTCTCAATGAAAAACTGAAACAGCCTCACATAAAGGATTTGGCAAAAAATCCCATGCAACTAGCAATTCTTATCAGTTTAATCCATACCAAAGGCTACTCACTCCCAGATAAAAGAACAGCCTTTTATGATAGCTACATTGAAGTTTTTTTCAATAGGGAATCAGAAAAAGACGCTACAGTAAGAAAATATCGAGACTTAATAATTGAATTACATCAATACACTGCTTGGATAATCCATCGTGATGCAGAACTAGGTTCAAACGGCCGAATTAGACAAACCGACTTAGTTAAATTATTAGAAGATTATCTTGAAATAGAAGAACATGATGCATCTATAGCAGGACGTTTATTTGATAAAATGGCTGAACGAGTTGTGGCATTAGTATCACGCATTGAAGGCACTTTCGAATTTGAAGTACAGCCACTTCGTGAATATTTTTGTGCAAAGTTCTTGTATAAAACTGCTCTTTATTCGCCAGCTGGAAATGAAAAAAAAGGTACCAAGCCAGACCGTTTTGATGCAATGGCTAAAAATTTTTACTGGCTTAATGTTCTTAGGTTTTATAGTGGTTGTTTTGACAAAGGTGAGCTTCCAACTATAATTGATAGACTGGTTGAGCTAACCGAAGAAGATGATTATAAATACATTAGCCACCCAAGAGAACTTTGTGCAATACTTCTTTCTGATTGGGTTTTTTCCCAGTATCCAAGGCTTATGAAAGACGTCGTAAAGATACTTTTAGACGGTCTTGGTTTAAGAACATTACTGTCTTCAGAAATGGGATATAGATATCGAAGCACAGAAATATCCTTACCCCAAGATTCAGGTAGAGATGAAATTGTAGCCGAGTGCTTTAAAATATTAGGGAACTATCCACCACGCGATTATGCGTTGGAAATAATAAGTATCATAATTACTAATGACAACGGGAAAATTTTAGAATTTTGGGAAAGTGAAATATACTCAAAAAAAGGTAACGACCTATTAAACTGGTTGTTTTATGGACTAAATCTCAGAGTCTTACATAAAATAGAAAATAACAAACTATTACGATTTTTTGAAGACAAGCAAAACTTAACAAAAAAAGTCGCAATATTATTACACGCTGGCAAAAGTGAATTTATTGAATCTATTCCTGAAATCGCAGAAAAAGTATCCGAGAACCTTCTTGATGGTATTACTGACGCTATTTCTCCCTTACATCCAGAAAGCTTTATTTCCATCTTTTGGCGTGTTCTTGAACCATATTTGTACTTCAGAATAGTTGGAAACAATGATAATGTTTCTTGTTTAAGAATTCTTAATAGGCGGTCATTTCTTGATGATTACTTTCAAAGTGAATTAAAATTACCTAAAACAACATTTTTAGGCAGTAAGCAAAGTAATAAATATTATAAATTTCTTGAATCAATTTATAAAGAACTTGAAAAGCCAGCTAAACTCTGGAACACAAATTATGAGCCTTGGGAGCAAATATTAGAATCTGGTCGTAATAAGTTTGGAGAAAGGCTTGTTTTTTATAACATCGCCTTAATAGGCGCTAGTGTAAAGATAGAGATTAGTGAAGTTTCTGAAAAACATTCTCTATTCGATGTAAATATATCATTAATTAAGAGAGTTCGCTTTGCAAGATTAAAAAGCACAAACACAAAATGGTGGAAAGCACAATCTGAGAATATCAAGAATAATGAAGATAGATATTTATACATTTTAATTCTTGTAACATGGGCAAGCTCTAAAGTTATTGGAAATCTAGTTGCCCAATTAAAAGAATGCATTGCCAATTTACCTGAAACATATTACAACACTCTATTTTTGAGCTTAAAGAGACTAAATCATATAAATAGTCAAAACTCAAATTACAAAAATTATAATATTGAAAACATAGAAGATAATGACATAAATATTAAATTAAAAAAAGTTCTTGCGTCTAAATTGCAAGGAAAGAATTTAATAGCTTTTAAAAATAAATTTTTGACAAACTATTTAGGAAAAGATGTCCAAGTTTATGAATTGCTACAAGATTTAGCACTTGAAAATGTTGTAAAAGGGATTGAAGTAGAGAAAAATCTTGATATTGTAAAAGAGTGTTATTTAGCAGGTGTTTTGAACGATAAAAATATTTTCGATTTTCATATTGTAAGACATTTTAACCATGCAATAAAAATGAATATTATTCATGCGAAAATAGTTTTAGAAAAACCCTCTTCCTATCCAAGAGTAATTGTAAGAATTGCTGAATCCTCTTTAAAGAATTACCTGTCTAAAAATATTAAATCTGTTAAAGAGATTTCAAATGAGGATAATTGGTTTTAACTCATAAGAAAATAAAGTTTTAGTTCAAGTCAATTTGCCCAAATAATAAAATCAAACGCATGAATTAATTTGATAAAAGAGCTTTTCTCCTTAAAAAAAGAGTTAAAATAACAAACATTAAAGATATTTAAACTTATAATTCAAACCGCCAGTGCCTAACAAAGCTATTATACGCCA
>DHQH01000067.1:1123-2544 GCA_002410125.1 Alphaproteobacteria bacterium UBA5343 | reverse complement strand
AAAGCATCAACTAGAGATGAAATATCCTTCACCCTCAGCTCTGGTAATTCCATTAAAATCTATCTCATCAGTAATCTTTTCGCCAAAGACAATATTTTGCTTAATTGTATCTCGAGACATATCACAAATAATAAAATTCCCAATGATTAAAATAAGTAGGGTAAATAAGATATTTCTAGCTAGCTTATATTGAGAAAAATAATGATTAAGATCCGCCAAGCTAATCATTAAGAAGAACAATAATGCCGCAATTAGCAAATAAGATACACTATTATAAGACCATAAATACATATCCATATTTTGCTCATAATTATGCTGAAATATAGACATGAGCTTAAAGACAATAATCGCAATATTCATATTTGAGAAATAAACCACTAGCTTTGTTTTTTCTTTTGCAATCAATAAGAAGCCAAAAATTAACAAAATACTAGCAACAATGATAGAAAGCAAAAACGATATATGATTATAAGTCATATGGGTTTTATATTCATTATCTCCAGAAAATAGCTTCACACAAAAACAAGCAAACAATCCAAGAGCCACCAAATTATAAAACATATTTAATTTATATTTATAATCATATTTTCTATTTAAAATTTTATTATTCGCAATCATGATAATTAGCACTGCCGATAATAAAAAACCAGCAATGGAGCTAAAAGATTGGTTGATATAAAAAAATAAATTATGCTGATGAATATGCCCGTTATAAACATATAAATAAAGGGCAATATGATTAAAAAATATTAACAATCCTAAGAAAAGATTCGTCCTTGAAAAAGGCTTAATCAATTGTTTTAAGTTATCATTACTAAATCTACTAGCAAAATAAGTGATTTTTATTTGAGCTAATAAAAATAGCCCCAAAGATATTGATAAAAACAGGATTAATTTTTCTAAAAACATTCTCGTCAAACCATATTAAAACATTAAACATTCTACCAATCTATAGAATATCTATCACGGTTTTAACAAAAATCTAAAAGTTATAAACCTTAATTTTTAGAATTCCAAATGCCTTTGATGGACATAACCAACACCAAAGATAATCTTATATCCTATAATTGGCACAATCAAGGCAACAGCAGCTGATGCATAATATTGCATCATCACGAGTAACAACACCGCACTAGCCCCATATACAATCAGGCTATAAGCTATAAAATACCGACACATCATTTTGATATGTTCACATAATCCGCCCATTTTCTCACAAAAGGACAGTCGTCTTTCCATAGTCTCAGACATAACACTCCCCCCGAAGTTCAGCTAAAAGCCGTGAAATAACATATGGCTATCAAACCAATTTTTTCATCTATTCCACAACTAAAGTATATATTTAATTGACAAAAACCTTGCGAGGTGTTATTTTGTCCAAACTTTACTAAGCATTACACAAAAATTACACACTATTACTG
>DHQH01000067.1:0-860 GCA_002410125.1 Alphaproteobacteria bacterium UBA5343 | reverse complement strand
GACACAAGAAGAAAACTTAAGGATTTCAGACAAGGATCTGAGAGACTTTTTAGATAAACTGCAATGGGAGCAGGATAGATTCTATGGCAGATGTCGTATCCTTGCTGAAGAGTTTTTAGCTCTTTATAAAAGATACGAAGTTGTCGAGCCCAACCATGATTTGAAAGTAAAATTTTTAGGACTAGTTCCTAATTATATCACAACCCTGCAAGACGCAGGTTTCAGATCAGATGATATAAGAACCCACATAGCCACAAACAAGGTAGCTATTGTCCGTTTCTTATCTCTAGGGTTCATATTGTTCCCCTGCGGAACCTATTTAGAATTAGAAAATTAATTTTTTTTATATTAACCAATAAAATTTTTTGACTTATGGAGACTAAAGATTTCTCAATCAAGTCGGTTTTTGACTTTGCCGACCAGACCAATGCAATGGGTATTAACAAATGTGCAATCTGTCGTAAACTCTACGATCTTGCCAACAGTTTTAAGCCCGAGTCAGAAACCGAAGTTAGTGCAGCGACACTAACAAGTATCATAACTTATTCAACCTGCATGTTCAGGAGATTAGGTGTTAATGATTTCCGAGACTTTGTTTCGGAAAAAGGTGAAGAGATTATTATCGCCATCTTTGATGGCAAGTATATAACCCCTTGCGGTGAGATTCTCAAACAAGAGGATTTAGCCATAGCATCTTAAAAAAAATATTGTTTCTTGTTTCAGGCAGGAGTTGTTTACCTGCCGACTGTTTTTAGATTAAGGCGGACCGTTTTCACCGCTATACTGTTTTTTGTGAAGACCTACGATTTTCGTGGGTCTTTTGCTTTTTAAATCCTCTATAATGTCATCCTCGAAATTTT
>DHQH01000070.1:286-7590 GCA_002410125.1 Alphaproteobacteria bacterium UBA5343 | reverse complement strand
ACCCATACTTAAATGTAGACCCAGGAAC
Organism: Alphaproteobacteria bacterium UBA5343; assembly: GCA_002410125.1. Lineage (GTDB taxonomy): Bacteria > Pseudomonadota > Alphaproteobacteria > RF32 > UBA5343 > UBA5343. The sequence continues at coordinate 7,562 of DHQH01000070.1, read as the reverse complement.
AATGAGCCCATACCAACATGGTGAGGTTTTTGTAACTGATGACGGAGCAGAAACTGACTTAGACTTAGGTCACTATGAAAGATTTTCTGGTGTACATTCAAAAAAAACTGATTCCGTATCAAGTGGGAGAATTTATTCCAATGTGTTATCAAGAGAAAGAAAAGGTGATTATCTAGGGGCTACAATCCAAGTAATTCCTCATATTACTGATGAAATCAAAAGATTTATATTGTCTGATCTAGATGATGAAGATTTTGTTATTTGTGAAATTGGCGGTACAGTTGGTGATATTGAAGGTCAACCATTCTTAGAAGCTATTCGTCAGCTTGCCTACGATTTAGGTGAATCTCACTCAATGTTTGTGCATTTAACTCTACTTCCATATATCAAAACAGCTGGTGAGTTAAAAACCAAACCAACTCAACACTCAGTTAAAAAACTTCAAGAATATGGTATACAACCAGATATGTTATTATGTCGCGCTCAAATTCCAATGAGTCAGTCAGAAAGAAAAAAAATTGGTCTTTTCTGTAACATCAAGGAAGAAAATGTAATTGCAGCTCTAGATGTTGATACTATCTATCAAGTTCCAATTGCTTACCATAATGAAGGTATGGATGTTCAACTTTGTAAATATTTTGGCATTGATAGCGGTAAAAAACCAAATCTTAAAAAATGGGAAGAAATTGTAAAAACTGTTAGAAATCCAAAAGGTGAAGTTACAATTGGTGTTGCCGGTAAATATACCCAATTATTAGATGCTTATAAATCTCTAAATGAAGCCCTAGCTCATGGTGGTATTGCTAATGGTTATAAAGTTAGAATTAAATGGATAGAATCAGAATTATTTGAAAAAGAAGATATCGATAATTATATGAAAGAAGTTGATGGTATCTTAGTTCCTGGTGGTTTCGGTGAAAGAGGAGCCGAAGGTAAAATCAAAGCTGTCCAATATGCAAGGGTTAACAAAATCCCATATTTCGGAATTTGCTTTGGTATGCAGATGGCAGTTTTAGAATCCATGAGAAACCTAGCTGGTGTAACATCTGCTAACACCACAGAATTTGGACCTTGTTCAGACCCTGTTGTAAGTCTTATTACCGAATGGGAAAAAGACGGTAGAATTGAAAAAAGAACCAAAGAAAGTGATCTTGGCGGAACAATGAGGCTTGGTGCATATCCAGCCAAACTTGCTAAAGGTAGTAAAATCAGAGAAATCTACGGCAAGGCAGAAATTCAAGAAAGACACCGCCATAGATATGAAGTTGATACTAAATATAGAGAACAATTAGAAAATAATGGTACTATGGTTGTAGGTATGTCTCCAGATGGATTATTACCAGAAATTATTGAAAGACCAGATCACCCATGGTTTATCGGTGTGCAATATCACCCAGAGCTAAAATCCAAACCATTAGCTCCACATCCATTATTTGTTAGCTATATTGAAGCCGCAATTAAACATTCAAAGAAAAAAGCTAATAAGAAATAAGGAATAGTTTTAATGAGTTATAATATATTTGTTATATTAGCTATTATAGCAGGGGCAGGACTTCCAGTGCAAATAGGGCTAAATAACTTCCTATCCAAAGATACATCACCTTTATTCGCATCATCAATTTCTTTTATAGTTGGTGCAATAGGGGTAATAATAGCTCTGTTTATAACAAAAACCCCACTCCCAAGCATGTCAACATTAATCTCTGTTCCTAAAATTGCTTGGCTTGGTGGATTATTGGGAGCTTTTTATATCGCAGCCTCAATCATCGCTGCACCAAAAATTGGAGTTGCCAGTTTCTTGACTTTAGTGATTGCAGCTCAAGTAATAGCTTCAATCATTATAGATCATTACGGATTAATCGGTTTTAAGCAAAACCCAATCTCAATTGGCAAGATAATAGGGGTATGTTTAGTTATTCTTGGAGCATTTTTAGTTAAAAAACTCTAATCATGGAGGTTTAGATGTCCAAATATGCAAAGCTAACAATTTTTATTCTAGCAATCATTGCTTTAATATTATTGTTAAATACCAAACAAAAACCTGTAGCTAAAAAGTCAAAACCACTAATTAAAATTGGTTCTACTCTACCATTAACCGGAGATGTTGCCTCCGTTGGTCTTGCAAGTAAAACAGCAATGAATATGGCCTTAGATAAATGGAAGGCTAAAAACACTAAATATGATTATGAGTTAGTATTTGAAGATAATCAATTAATGCCAAGTAAAGTAGCAACTAACACCAATAGATTAATCTCTGTAGAAAAAACTGATGCAATCACATCTATTTGGGGTTTTGTAGATGTTATAAAAGGTATTATCAAAGATAAAAATATTATCAATTTTTCTTGTAGCTGGGGAACTTCTGTTGTTGATGGTAAATATAATTTCAATCACTCAACCCCGCCATCAGCACAAATCTCCGTTTTAATTGATAAACTAAAGCAAGAAAAAATCAAAACCATAGGTATCTGGCATCAGAAATCCAAGACCGATTATGAATTAATTGACACTTATATCCCAGCCTTAGAAAAAGCAGGCATCAAAATTGCTTATAAAATTGAGACTTCTATGGATGATAGAGATTATAGAACTCAAATCGCTAAGCTAAAAGACAAAGATGCTGATATTTTATTACTGTTAGCCGCCAGCCCATCAATGGAAATTATCAAAAAACAAATGATAGAAACAGGTTATGACATTCCAGTGACAACCGTTGATTATTTTTCATTAATTGCAGAAAAAGAGTTATTTGAAGGATCTTGGTTTGTCTCTGATGCAAGTGGAACTAATGATTTCGCTAAAAAATTTGCCAAACGAAGCAAATTATCTTTAGGTGGCTGTGTAGCAAATACTTATGATATGATTGATATGTTGATATATGCTTATGAAAATGCAGTAAGCCTACCAGATGAAAAGCCTCATAATGAAGAAGTTATCAAAATATTACACTCTATTAATAACTGGAACGGTGCAATAGGCGACAACCTCTCAATCGATGAAAATGGCCAAGTCCACTCCAAGGCAAGTTTAATGTTGATTAAAAACGGAAAAGTAATTAATATTGACTAATATTAAAGGAGTTATATATGAAAACTTTTCAAAAACTTATATTAATAATACTTGCAAACCTTCTAATTATCTCTTGTTCTAAAAACGAAGAAAGAGAAATAGCATTCATCCTTAAAGGTATCTCCAATCCTTATTGGAAAGTTGTAAGACAAGGAATAAAAGACACAGCAAAGAAAAATAATGTTAAGATAGGTATTTATAGCTCCAATAATGACCAAGATGCAAATAATCAACTAGATATTTGTGAAACGGTCATTCAAAAGAAACCCAAAGCAATCATATTTTCAGCAGTTAACGCTTCCAATCTTTTACCATGTTTACATAAAGCAGCTAATCATAATATTGACTTGATTGATTTAGATGGTGGTATTAGTGAAGAATTTGCAAGAGAAAATAATTTAAATATCCTGTTTTCTGTAGGTTCAAATAATTATGAATTAGGTAAAAAAGCAGCTATTTACCTCAAAGATAATAACATAAAAGGAAAAGCCTTAATCCTAGAGGGAACAACAGGACATAGAGCTAGCAAATTAAGAAAAAACGGTTTTATAGAAAATATAAACGAGGATATTGATGTCATAGCTAGTCTTCCAGCAAACTGGGACAATATAACAGCAGCTAATATTACTAATGATATTATCACAAGACACAAAGATTTAGATATTATATTCGCAGCAAATGATATGATGGCTCTAGGAGCTGCAGAAACATTAATATCTAAAAAGATTACAAATATATCAATAATTGGAATAGATGGAACAGTCGATGCTGTAAGAGCAATCAAAGAAGATAGAATTTCAGCATCAATAGCTCAACTTCCTTATCTAATAGGTGGGCATGCACTAGAAAAATACCTATCAAATAATAAATACCTAGAATATAATCAATATATTCCTGTTCTAACCTTAGATAAAGAGGTTCTCAATAGTGATAATCCATTATTAGAATATGTGAAATAATATGCTAAGAAAATTAAATATATATTTTATGTTATTAATATTGGTGATAATTTTTGCTTGTATCTCTCCATATTTTTTAACATATCAAAATATATCTAACATATTACTAGCCTCATCAATAATAGGTATAATATCTCTAGGTATGAGTTTTGTTATAGCAACATCTGGTATAGATTTATCAGTTGGCTCTATTTTAGCCTTTAGTTCATGTTTTGCAGTAACTCTAGCTTTAGATAATCCCCTTTTAATAATTATTTTATCTATTGTTTCTGCAATATTTATAGGTTTAATCAATGGATATATTATAGGGTATAAAAGATATCCTGCTTTCATAGTAACTCTTGCAACAATGAGTATTGTAAGAGGTCTTGGTTATATAGTAACAGATGCACTTCCAATCTATGGTTTACCTGATGCTATAAAGTTTATAGGGCAAGGCAGATTGTTTATGATTCCAGTACCAATAATAATATTTATAATAACATTTGTTTTATGTTATTTTATAAAGAATAAAACAAAAACAGGTCATTATTTTGCATTTATAGGAGATAATGAACAAGCCAGTTTTAATGCAGGAGTTAAGACATCCAAATATAAATGCCTAGCATATATAATATCAGCTTTTTTATGCGGTATTGCAGGTCTGATAACTATAGGTCGAATGAATACAGCTGACCCATCAGTAGGTTTTATGTATGAAATGAGTGCCATAACAGCAGTTATACTAGGTGGCACAAGTTTATTTGGTGGTAAATACACCATAACAGGGACATTAGCAGGGGTATTAGTGATAGGTATTTTACAAAACGGCTTAAATTTATTGTCAGTTACAAGCTATTATCAGCAAGTAATTATAGGTATCATCTTAATATTAGCGATTATTTCTAATAAACAAAAGAGTAAAGAAAATGAAAATATTAGAAACTAAGAATATTACCAAAAAATATGAGAACAATATCGTTTTAGATAATTTATCATTTCATCTAAATAAAGGTGAAGTGCTTGCTATAACAGGAGATAATGGAGCAGGTAAATCAACCTTAATGAAATGTATCACAGGTTCTGAAAAGTTATCATCTGGACAATTATATTACAAGGAAGAAGAAGTAATAAACATAATTCCATCTATTACCAGAGAAATTGGTATATCAATGGTTTATCAGTCTCTTAATTTGTGTAAACAGCAAACCGTTTGGGAAAATATATATTTAGGAAGAGAAATATTAAAAAACAAAATTATCTTAGATAAAGATAAAATGATAAAAAATACATCAGAATTGTTACAAAAATTAAAAGTTAACATTAAAGCAACAGATGTCGTGAGTAATCTATCCGGGGGACAACAACAAGCTGTTGCTATTGCTCAATCATTAATTTCAAACCCTGATATTTTAATCCTCGATGAGCCAACCTCCGCTCTATCTATAAAGGAAACAAACGGAGTATTAGAGATGATAGAGAATCTTAAATACTTAGAGGTCTCTGTAATAATCATAAGCCATCGATTATCAGATGTTTTTCGTGTTGCCGATAGGGTAATAACCTTAAAACAAGGTCAGAAGATATTAGATACAAAAATATCTAAAACTTCTATAGATGAAGTAACAAAGCTAATTATAGGGTAAAAAATAAAAACCCAATTTAATTGGGTAAATTGGGTTGAAATTTATAAAAATAAGTTATAGATTATCGGCATTGTTTAAATAATAAAACCAAAGGAATTTTCATGAAACAAAACCATGTAAAAATCGGCAATTTTGAAATGGGTAATGACTTACCTATGACACTTTTAAGTGGTCCATGTCAAATCGAATCACATAACCATGCTATCGAAATGGCTCACCAGTTAAAAGAAATCACAGAAAAAATTGGTATGAAATATGTTTTCAAAGCTTCTTTTGATAAAGCTAACAGAACATCAATCAATGCTCAAAGAGGCGTTGGTTTAGAACAAGGCTTAAAAACATTCCAAGAAATCAAAGATAGATTTAACTTACCAATCATAACAGATGTTCATGAAACATGGCAATGTGAAGAAGTAGCAAAAGTGGTTGATATGTTACAAATTCCAGCATTTTTATGTCGCCAAACCGATTTAGTAGTAGCTGCTGCTAAAACTGGTAAAGTGGTAAATGTTAAGAAAGGTCAATTCTTAGCTCCATGGGATGTAGATAATATCGTTAAGAAAGTTCAAGATTCTGGAAATAACAATGTATGCTTAACAGAGCGAGGAACTAGCTTTGGCTATAATACTCTAGTTGTTGACATGAGAGGTTTCCCTCAAATGGTTCAAAACACAGGTTGCCCAGTTATTATGGATGCAACTCATGCTGTACAACAACCAGGTGGTAAAGGTGCTTCAACTGGCGGACAAAGAGAATTTGCTCCAGTATTAGCAAAATGTGCTCTATCTACAGGTATTGCAGCCATCTTTATAGAAACCCATGACAATCCAGATAAAGCATTTTCAGATGGTCCAAACTCAATCAAACTATCTGATATGGAAAAAGTTTTAAGAGAGTTTCAAGCTTTTGATAATTTAGCAAAATCGCTAGGTTAAAATTAAGTTGAAATTAATAAATAAAAGATATACAACTAACTAAGTTTTTAATTTAACAAATATGAAGGAAAAAATTAATGAGTGCAATTATTGATATTCAAGGTAGAGAAATCTTAGACTCAAGAGGTAACCCAACTGTAGAAGTTGATGTTCTTTTAGAATCAGGTGCTTTTGGTAGAGCTGCTGTTCCATCTGGTGCATCTACTGGTAGTAGAGAAGCTGTAGAACTTAGAGATGGTGATAAATCTCGTTACCTTGGTAAAGGTGTTCTAAAGGCTGTTGAAGCTGTAAATGGTCCAATTTATGATGCATTAGTAGATTTAGAAGCTGAAGATCAAAAAGCAATTGATAAAGTTATGATCGAATTAGACGGTACAGACAACAAAGGTAAATTAGGTGCTAATGCTATACTTGGTGTTTCTCTAGCTGTTGCAAAAGCTATGGCAGAAGAATCTTGCTTACCTTTATACAAATATATCGGTGGTACTCAAGCATGTACTCTTCCAGTTCCAATGATGAACATTATCAATGGTGGATCTCACTCTGATGCAACTATTGCATTCCAGGAGTTTATGATTCGTCCTATTGGTGCTCCTACTTTTAAAGAAGGTTTAAGAATGGGTGCTGAGGTATTCCATGCTTTAGCTAAAGTTCTTAAAGGTAAAGGTCTTTCTACTGCTGTAGGTGA
>DHQH01000070.1:0-180 GCA_002410125.1 Alphaproteobacteria bacterium UBA5343 | reverse complement strand
TGATGAACATTATCAATGGTGGTCAACATGCAGACAATCCAATTGATATTCAAGAATTTATGATTATGCCTGTTTCTGCCCCAAATATTAAAGAAGCAATCAGAATGGGTGCTGAAATCTTCCATAAATTAAAATCAAACCTAAAAGCTGCTGGTCACAACACAAATGTTGGTGACGAGG
>DHQH01000011.1 GCA_002410125.1 Alphaproteobacteria bacterium UBA5343 | reverse complement strand
CAGCCCTCAATATTCCACAAAACCACCCAGCTCGTCAAATGCATGATACTTTCTATATCCCAAAACAAGCAGATGGAGCTGATGATATTGATAATTCTTATATTGTGAGAACTCACACATCTCCAGTTCAAATCAGAACTATGGAAAACTCACAACCACCAATTAGAATTATTGCCCCAGGTAGAACTTACAGAAGTGACTATGATGCAACTCATACACCAATGTTCCACCAATTAGAAGGTTTAGTTATTGATGAAAACATCAATATGGCTCACCTTAAAGGTTGTTTATATGATTTCGTAAAAGCATTTTTTGAACTTGATGAAATCCCAGTTAGATATCGTCCATCATTCTTCCCATTCACCGAACCATCAGCTGAAATGGATATTGGTTGTTCAAAATCAGGTGGAGAACTAAAAATTGGTGCTGGCGATGACTGGTTAGAAATTTTAGGCTGCGGTATGGTACATCCAAATGTATTAAAAGCAGGCGGTATTGATCCAACCAAATATCAAGGTTTCGCATTCGGTCTAGGTCTCGATAGATTAGCAATGTTAAAATATGGTATTCCTGATTTAAGAACATTCTTTGAATCAGATGTTAGATGGTTAAAACATTACGGATTTAACCCATTAGATATTGCATCAATGACCGGTGGCTTAAGTATGAACGGAGGATTAGAACGATGAAATTTACAATTTCTTGGTTAAAAGAACATCTGGATTATAATGCAAGCATTAACGAATTATCAGAAACTCTAACCAGAGTTGGTCTAGAAGTAGAAGAAATTTTTAATCCTGCAGAAAATTTAAAAGATTTTTATACCGCAAAAATAGATACTGTAGAAAAACACCCAGATGCTGATAAATTAAATTTATTATCAGTAGATACAGGTAAAGAAAAATTACAAATTGTTTGTGGCGCTCCAAATGTAAAACCAGGTCTTATTGGTATTTTAGCAAATGTTGGTGTGGTAATTCCATGTTATAATGAAAAGCTAAAAGTTGGCAAAATAAGAGGTGTAGAGAGCTTTGGTATGCTATGCTCTGAAAAAGAATTAGGACTAGGAGATGACCATAATGGTATTATTGAGCTTCCAGCAAATACTCAAATAGGTGTTAATGTTTCAGAAGTTTTAGATATTGATCCTGTTATTGAAATTGCAATCACTCCAAACAGAGCTGAGTGTTTAGGTGTTAGAGGTATTGCAAGAGATTTAGCTGCTGCTGGGTTTGGTAAGCTAAAACCATTTAAAGTCTCTCAAACTAAAGCAACTATTTCTAGCCCAATCAATGTTAAAATGAGCTTAGAAGGTAATAATACAGTAAATTGCCCAATCTATACTGGTCGTTATATTAAAGGAGTAAATAACAAAGCCGAAACTCCAAAATATATCAGAGATAGATTAACTGCAATCGGTCTTAAAACTATTTCTCCTTTGGTTGATATTACAAACTATATTAACTATGACTTAGCTCGCCCAATGCATGTTTTTGATGCTGATAAACTAACAGGTGATATCAATATCAGAATGGCAGAAAAGGACGAAGAATTTACAGCCCTTGATGAACAAACTTACAAATTAGATAATAAGATGCTTGGAATTTGTGATGATGAAGGGGTTCAATGTCTAGCTGGTATTGTGGGAGGACTTTCAAAAGGTTGCTCAAGTGATACAGTAAATGTATTTTTAGAATGTGCACATTTCGCCCCAGAAAACATTGCAAGATCTGGTAGAAAATTACAATTAGATTCAGATTCTCGTTACCGTTATGAAAGGTGGGTAGATCCAAATTCAACAACTACTGGATCTAAAATCGCAACTAAAATGATTTTAGATATTTGTGGTGGTGAAGCATCTGACATAATCATTGCTGGTGAGGAACCAAAAAATGAGCGTAAAGCATCACTTAGAGTTAACAGAATTAAAGAACTAATCGGTCTTGATGTAACAAAAGAAAAAATTATCGAAATATTAGAAAAACTAGAATTCAAATTAACAGATAAAGGTGATGTTATTGAAGCTATCTCTCCAACATTTAGAGGCGATATAACAATTGAAGAAGATTTAGTAGAAGAAGTTGTAAGAATGATTGGCTTAGATGAAATTAAACCTGTTTCATTACCAGTTTCAACACTCCCAAAACAAACTCTTTCTCCAAAACAAAGAGCCGTAATTACTACTAAAAGAGAACTTGCCTCAAGAGGAATGTATGAAACTGTAACATGGAGTTTTACAAATTCTAAATTTGGTGAGTTATTTAGAACAGCTGATGATATTGTTTTATTATCAAATCCAATTTCAAGTGATTTAGATGAAATGAGACCATCAATTTTACCTAACTTATTAATTGGTGTAAAAAACAATATTGCTAGAAACTATGCAAACACTGCTTTATTTGAAGTAGGTCCAATCTTCCATGGTAGAAAACCAGGTGAGCAACAAGTCGTAGCAACTGGTGTTAGATCTGCTAATACTTCTAAAAAAGATTGGTCTGGAGCCATAAGATCTGTTGATGTATTTGATGCAAAAGCTGATGCGCTAGCTGCTATTGCTGCTGCAAATGGTCCAGCTGCTAATGCGCAAATCACTGCGGATGCTCCAAAATATTACCACCCAGGAAGAAGCGGTTGCTTTAGACTTGGTAAAAATGTTTTAGCATATTTTGGTGAAATTCACCCATCAATCTTAAAGAAAATGGGAATTAAAGAAACTATTGTTGCTTTTGAAACATTCTTGGATAATATCCCAGCTCCAAGAACTAAAAACGGCAAAACTAAAAAGCTATTAATTCCATCTCAGTTCCAACCATTAGATAAAGATTTAGCTTTTATCGTGGATAGCAAAACTGAAGCAGGAACTATAATTTCTGCTGCTAAAGGAGCTGACAAAGAACATGTTACAGATGTAAGAGTATTTGATATTTATGAAGGTACAAATCTTGGTGAGAACAAAAAATCTGTGGCAATCGCAGTAACATTCCAACCAACAGATAAAACTTTCACAGATAAAGATATCGAACTTCTTATGAATAAAGTTGTTTTATCTGTAAGCAAAAAAACAGGTGGTGAACTTCGAAGCTAGAATCACCATCCAACCAAACAAAAAAAGAGCTAGTCAAATTGGGTTAGCTCTTTTTTTATAAATTGTAAAAATAAAAAGTAGATGTTACAATGACTTAAATTGTGAAATATGGAGATATCTCAAATGACTGAAAAAAGCCAAGAAGAATTAGATAAACAAAGACAAGAAGATGAAGATTTTGATAAAGATATAGATAGAAGAATAAAGAAAGCCGTTCGTAAAGAAATAGAAAGACATCATAAAGAAGGTAGAGCAACAACTCATAGTGACAGGAAAGGGATATATGAGCGACATCCTGATGGGAGAAAAGTTTATACAAAGATATATAAACATGACGGTACAGATGGTCATATATGGGATTTGTTAGGTGTTGATGCTAATAAAAGTAAAGGAAAGTCATTATCAAAAAATGAAACATCAAAACTTCTAGGGCTTCAAAATGCTGCTGACATTGCTTTATCTTTAAAAATACACAAACAAAAAAGTTAATATCCCCAGCCCATAAAAAAATAAAACCATTATAACCCAAATAGTTGGGCAAAAACCTCTAAATTATAATTAAAAAATTAGTAAAAGGTTTAAAATTCATCTTGCTTCTTAACTTTTTATTATACAATATATAGTATGTTTAAAATTATAAAACATACCAGATATAGAAAAATCTAAAAGAATCAATATAATAATAAAAAATGAATTTAGAGAGGAGCAAGGAATGCCACATAACTATAGAATTCAAAAAAGAAGCGGTGAAATTGTTAACTATGATGTTACCAAAATCAGAAAGGTAATTGACTGGGCTGTAGATGGTTTAGATGTAAACCCAATCAAATTAGAATCAAATGTAGAAATGGTTTTAAAAGATGGAATTACCACTCGTGAAATTCAAAATTCTGTAGTTTTATCCGCCCTGAGACTAACTTCAGTTGATGAGCCAGACTGGAAATATGTAGCAGGGCGCCTAAGGCTGTTTGATGTTTATAAAGACATCGCAATCTTAAGAGGTAGCCATAAAAATTCTTTTCCAATTTATGAATATTCTAAATTTATCAAAGATGCTGTTTCAAAAGGAATTTACGATTCGACCATATTAGATAAATATTCATCTGAAGAAATTGATCTTGCAGCAACTTATATTAATCCTGATTATGATTTATGTTATGACTATGCAGGCATTAACTTAATGGTAAAAAGATATCTTTGCGAGTTTGAGGATAAAATTCAAGAGCTACCACAAGAAATGTTTTTATCAATCGCTTTGTTAATTGAGCAAGACAGTAACAAAGAAAAAAGAATGGAGCTAGTCAAAGATACTTACGAAAAAATTGCTAACCGTAAAATTTCTCTTGCAACTCCATTATTAATGAATCTTCGTCGTCCAAATGGTAATTTAAGCTCATGCTTTATCACCGCAATGGATGATAGTAAAGATTCTATCTTTTATGTTATCGATCAAATAGCCTCAATCTCAAAATATGGTGGCGGAGTAGGTGTTAACACTTCTAGGGTTAGATGTAAGGGATCCAGAATTAAAGGGATTAAAAATTCATCAGGTGGAGTAATCCCATGGATTCGTATTGTTAATGACACTGCGGTTGCAGTAAACCAACAAGGAAAAAGAAAAGGAGCTGTAACTGTTTCTCTTGATGTTTGGCATATGGATATTGAAGATTTCTTAGAGCTTCAAACCGAAAATGGTGACCAAAGAATGAAAGCCTATGACATATTCCCACAAGTAATAATTCCAGATATGTTTATGAGAAAAGTAAAAGAAAATGGCGAATGGTTATTAGTAGATCCATATGAAATCAGAACTAAATATAATAAAGAAGTTGGTGATTTATGGGGTGAAGAATTTGAAAAACTATATCAGCAACTATATATTGATGCAAAATCAGGAAAACTAGAATTATATAAATTTGTAAATGCCAAAGAAGTAATGAAAAATATTATGAAATCTCAAATCGAGACGGGTATGCCATATATTGCTTTCAAAGATACTTTAAATAAATATAATCCAAATAAACATGATGGTTCTATTTTAGGTACCAATCTTTGTACAGAATCTCATTCAAATATTCGTCCATCAAAATTAGAAAATAAATATATTGATGGTAATAAAGTAATCCAAGAAGCAAATGATGGTTTAGTTCATGTTTGTAATCTAGTTTCAGTTAATCTATCAAATATTGAAACCGATAATGAATTAGAATCTGTATGTTCAACATCAGTTAGAATTTTAGATAATGCCATTGATTTTACCAATGTTCCAGTTCCAGAGGGTGGTATTCATAATCTTCGATACAGAACAATTGGTGTCGGAGCAATGGGGCTTGCTGATAAACTAGCTAAAAGCAATATTCTTTATACCGATGCCAAATCATTTACTGATGAATTGTTTGAAAAATTCGCTCTTTATAATATTAAAGCTAGTATCAACCTAGCCAAAGAAAAGGGAACTTTTGGAGCTTATAAAGGCTCTGATTGGGACAGAGGAATTATCATTGGCAAAGATAAAGTTTGGTTCGCAGAAAATTCAAAAATTGCCAATGAGTGGAATAAAGTATTAGAGGATCTAGCCAAATATGGCATTAGAAACAGTCAAATCACAGCTATTGCTCCAAATACAAGCTCCTCTCTAATACAAGGCTGCACACCATCAATTTTGCCAATCTATAGCAAATTTTATGTTGATAGCCATTCAAAAGGATCAATCCCAATTTGCCCTCCTTTTATTAAAGATAAATTTTGGTTCTATCAAGAAAATCGCAACATTTCTCAAAAGACAATTGTTGATATTGCTTCAACTATTTCTAAATGGATTGATACAGGAGTTTCAATGGAGTTAATTTATAACTTAAATACAGGCATTAAAGCAGTCGATATTTTTGAAACAATCTTTAAGGCTTGGGAGCAAGATGTAAAAACGATTTATTATACTCGTTCAATCCAAAAAGATGGCAATGTAACAGAAAAAGAAGAATGTGTAAGCTGTGCAGCTTAAGTAAAAAATAGGAGAGTAAAAAAAGATGCAAGAAAAGAAATTATTTAATATTGAAGGTGATGATAGCTTAAAGAACCGACAAGTAATTGGAGGTAATGTAACCAATCTATTTAATCTTAATAATGCTAAATATAAATGGGCTAATAATCTATATCGCCTTATGATGGGTAACTTTTGGATTCCAGAAAAAATCGCACTTGGTGATGATAAAAGACATTATGAAGAGCTAACTACAGAAGAGCAGAAAGCCTATGATGGTATTTTGTCATTTTTGGTGTTTTTAGATAGTATTCAAACCAATAATATTCCAAATATTAATGACTATATCACAGCACCAGAAATTAATCTTGTGCTAGCTATTCAAACCTATCAAGAAGCAATCCACTCGCAAAGCTATGCTTACATTATTGAAAGTGTTATCCCAGCCCATAAAAGAAATGATATTTATGATAAATGGCGAGAAGATGAAGTATTATTAGAAAGAAATAAATATATAGCTCAAATCTATCAAGATTTTATTGATGATAGAAACGATAAAAATTTTGCTAAGGTTCTAATAGCAAACTTCTTACTTGAAGGTATTTATTTTTATAATGGGTTTAATTTCTTTTATAATCTATCAGCCAGAAGTACTATGATGGGGACTGCTGATGAAATTAAATATATTAATCGTGATGAGCTAAGTCATTGTGTGTTATTTGCTAATATGATTAAGGAAATAAAAAAAGATAATCCAAATTTCTTTAATGAAAAAGAAGTAGAGCAAATGTTTAGAACTGCAGTAACCCAAGAAATTGAATGGACCAACCATATTATTGGTGATGGTGTATTAGGGATTAATCGTAAAAGTACTGAAGCCTATACTAAATATATAGCTAATAGAAGATTGCAAGAGATAGGTATGGAGTCAATATATGAAGGTTTTGATGAAAATCCATATAAACATTTAGAAAAAATTGCAGATACTAATGGTGACGGAGATACTAAAAGTAACTTCTTTGAAGTTAATGTGTCATCATATAATCAAAGTTCTAGCATCGACGGTTGGGAAGATTTTTAACCCAACTAGTTAGGGAATTAATGTTATTTCTACCTCGTTACCGTCATTCCTGCACATGCAGGAATCTCTAAACAAAATTAAGAACCACAAAACAAAAGGAGGTTTTAAAACCTCCTTTTTTTATATTATAAGTTTAATCTCTAAAACCAACCATCTTCTTGGGATTCATACATTGGCCATTCCCCATTTGCTAACTGCTCCAAACTTGGGGTATCTTGACCAAGTCTTGAACGATAAATCCAAATATTAGTCATAATTCGCTCAATATAAATTCTAGTTTCTTTAGCAGGTAAAGATTCAATAAATAATAATGGATCATCATTATCTTTCAGTCTCTTCTTCCATTTAAATAAATTACCAGGTCCACCATTATAAGCAGTTGCAATAAAGAATAAGTTCTTGCCAATCTTTTCATATTCCATCAAATGAGAAATATAATTCTGTCCTAATTTTATATTTAATTCAGGATTATTTAACTTACTTCTATGTCTACGGCGAAGTTTATAATCATTGGCAATAAGAGCTGCTGTACTTGGTAATAACTGCATCAATCCACGAGCTCCAGCTCTACTTTTAGCTGATGTCTCAAATGCAGATTCTTGCCTAATAAATGCATAAATCAATGCTCTATCTAATTTCCAACCATCTTTTGGTGCCCAATTTGGGATTGGATATATAGATTTATTATAATTGCCATTATTGCCAATATTAAGGCTGATTGCGAGCTTAAATGCTAGTCCATGCATATCATTTTCTTCAGCAATTACCATTAAGGCTTCTCTTTGACTTTCAGAACATTCAGCATATACTCTTCTAAATTCTTTTTCTGCATCTTCTTTATTGCCAATTTGTAACAATGCAACTGCTCTTTTGCTAGCTTTTAGTCTCATAACCTGGTTAACATCTCTATCTCTAACATCAATCTGATTATTCCAATCATAATCAAGATCAAGCCCAAGAGTGTATCTTGCTAAGATACCATAAAATGTTTTATCATATATTTTTGCAACATGTAAGTAATTTGCAGCTTTGCTAGGCTCTCCAGCATATATATAAGATCTATATGCCCAATATGCCCCAGCAGAGACTAACCATTCAGATTCCCCCGTCTTCTCTGCTAAACTCGAAAAATGTCTGGCTGCATCACTATATTTTTTAAGTTTCCATGCTGATAATCCAGCTGCCCATAAAGATATAGAACCCCCACTTCTATCTCCTGCCTCACTAGCCCATTTATATGCCCAATCATATCTACCATCTATAAAATATTGAAAGCCCAAAGCACCAGATAATTCATCATAATCTTTTCTGGTTAAGAGTTTTTTTGTTGTTTTATCATTTAAAACTCTTTTTGCAGATTTTGTGTAACCTTTTCTTATATATCTTCTAAAATAAGAAAGTTTTTTCGTAACAATCCTTCTATTTTTTGAGGATAAGTGCCCATATCCCGAACCTCTAAGCCACTTATAAGATGAGCTACTACCTTGAATTTTCTTTAACTTTGCTGGAGCTTTTAGACCTTTTTTAGATCCTCTTTTCTTGGCTAGTTTGTAAATTCGAGTTGCCTGAGGGTGGTCATTATATTTATATAACCAGTTTTTTAATTCGTTATACTTACTTCTATAGGCTTTAGGATGTAGATATTTTTGAGCTAAAACATAACCCATTAAAACTTCATTTTCCAAACCATTAATATAGGTTTTGGCTTTTGTAAGCTGACCTTTTTCTTGTAGTTCAAAGATGTTTTTATATCTCTCAATATCTTTTGCAGATAAAATTTTAGTATCTTTAGTAATAAGATTATTTTCCAAATCTCCATCAATTCTAAACCCATAGTCACTAGCTATAGCTACATTTGTAGAGACTATTAATACCAATAGGGCATAACAAAATACTAAAAAGTGAGGACTTTTGAATAGTTTCATATATTTACCAATACTATCTTTGTGAATATCATTTTTGCCAGATGATCATATTAGCACAAGCATCTTGACTTTTGCCTTTTATTCGACATTTATTCACAATGATAGTTGGTATCACATCCATAGAATAACACCCCTCACCAAATAAAGAATATTTATACTGGTAATTCATTCTAGGGATAATATTATTGAATGATAGTGTGGTTTCCATTTTATTCCATTTTAAACGATAGCTAAGTCTACTGAGCATTTCATTAGTTTGATTATCTACATAAAATGTTACATCACATTTTGTTCGCCCAGATACAGTCTTACTAACAGTAAAATCTTTCATATATAAGAAAATATACTCTTCCTCATCATAAGTCTCTCTTGCCATTTTAGGCATAGCCACATCTTCTTTAGGTAGTTTTGTCTCATCAACTCTTATTTTTTTATATTCTTTCCTGCTGGGTGCCTCAATAGTTTCTTCCCATCTTATAGGTTTGTTTTTCTGTTTTAATGTAGTTGTAGGAGCTTTTTTTAGTAAAGATTGAGCATCTTTTAGTTTATCTTCTGTCTCAGTTGTTTTTTTTGCTACTGGTTCAGTTGGAGCAGTCTTGCTTTTTAGGTAATTATTCTTAGATTTAAAATTATAATAGCCATTATTTGTCTTATCGCTAGTAACACTCTCACGAGGTATCTCTGCATCTCTATATTGAGCTACGGAATTGTTAACGAAAATAAAACTAAATATTATACAAAAGAAAATAATATATATTTTTTTCATAGCTAATTATACTAAACCTCTTATTTTAACGAATTAATCTCATCAACAGTTTTTCTCTCAGACTGTTCTAATTTACCATATAATGCATTAATTTCTCTTTTCATCTGATCAAATTCAGACATTGTCATCTCTTGTTTTGCATTTGGGCTTACTTCTTTTTTTAACTCAAAGTTAGCAAAATATTCTTTATCAAAAGGTTTAATATATTTGAATATTCCTTTACATTTTGCTACATCATTTCTTTTCCCAATCACACATTTACTAGCTGTTGCTGTCATTTCATCTTGCAACAAGAAGCATTTAGGTGTTTCTGTTTTATGTTTTATAATCACTTGCTGTCCAGAAAGAATTTCTCCACCACCAATAGATTCAATAACTGTGGTTTTACCCTTATCAACATCAAAATTATCATCCCATTCTAAATTAACTCCAAATTCTTTCAAATCTATACCAGAGTTATTTTTGAAATATATATCAAAACTACAATAATTTTTACCATTTGGCAGTTCGATTTTTTCAACATCTTGAATTTTAAATAAGATATTATTACCTTCTGAAGCTATAGCATTATCAATATTTGCAAAAGCTGCAACTACCATAACACAAGCCATAGCAGCTAGTTTTAAAAATCTATTACACAACATATTCTTTTCCTTGCTATTAGTAAAACAAATCTACATAGCTTATATAATATAAGAGATATAATAACAAATTATTAAGAACTAATCTTTTTCTTTATTTTCAATAAGTCTGCCCAAGACTTTTTCTTATTCGCAGGATTTCTAAGTAGATAAGACGGATGAAAAGTAGCAATAACCTCTGTTTTATTATTTTCACTATCACTATAATCAATCCATCTACCTCTAAGTTTTGAAATAGTCTCATTGGTATTTAGAATTGTTTGAGTTGCACTACCACCAAGAGTTATTATTATCTCAGGCTTCATAATTTCAACCAATTTTTTTACAAATGGCAGACATATGCTAATTTCAGAACTAGTCGGGGTTCTATTTCCCGGAGGTCGCCAATAGATAGTGTTTGAGATATAGACATTGCTTCTATCAAGCTCAATTGATTTTAACATCTTATCGAGCAATATCCCGCTTTTGCCAACAAAAGGTCTGCCAATTCTATCCTCATCAGCACCAGGAGCTTCGCCAATAATTAATATCTTTGCTTCAGTATTACCTTCACCAAATACAGTATTTTTAGCCGTAACCTTCAAACCACAACCATCAAAATTATTTACAATATTTTCTAAATCTTCAACTTTTTCAATGTTTTCCACTAACTTGTTAGCATTTTGGATTGACAAATTAGTTGAATCGCTAACCACATTTTGTCTGTTAGTTTCTATTTGTTGAGAGGTTGTCTGAACGGTAGTTTTAATATCACTCTTAGGTTTAACAATTTTATCACTCTCAAAAAAATTGCAAGGCATCTCAGCAATTGTTTCATCAACTCCTGCTTCAATATGCCAGTTCAGTAAAAACTCTGTATTTTCGATATTTTCATTCATCATGTGGTAAAGACTACTAATAAAATAAACAATTTTCAATAAATAAATTTTGCAAAAATTACAATAACTACTTGTGTGAAGTTCTGAATTAATTATTATATCATATAAAATAAACATAAAATCAGGAAATATTGATGTCTAATCAAGCAAATAATACTAAACTAATAAAGCTAACTATCATTATAA
>DHQH01000043.1 GCA_002410125.1 Alphaproteobacteria bacterium UBA5343 | reverse complement strand
ACTGGACAGGCTGGAGTAGTTAGGGTCATATCAATTAATACATTGGCATTTTCTTTAATATCAATATTATAAATCAAACCTAAATCCCAAACATTTAGCATTAGTTCTGGATCTTCTACAAGTTGGATTGCTTTGATTATTTCATCTTTAGTTGGAAGTTTTTCAACCCCAGTTAACTCTTCACCAACATTTGCTACGATGTCGTCTTCTGTTTTAACTGCGGTTTCCTTATTATCATCAACTAATGTGTTTGGGTTGAAATCTTTTGATAGATTTGACATGTACTTTCCTCTTTTCTTTTAGAAAAATGTTTTTACTTTTTTTAATGCAGCAACTAATTTATCAATATCTGCCTTATTATTATATAATCCTAGAGATGCTCTTATTGTACCTTGTAGCCCCATTCTATTAACTAATGGTTGGGCACAGTGAGTGCCTGTGCGGATTGCTACACCCTGCCTATCTAAAATGAAAGCTGTATCCTGATTATGAATCCCCTTGATTATGAATGAGAATACCCCACCTCTTTCTTTAGTGGTACCTATCATTTTGATAAAATCTAGATCAGCTAGAGCATTATAAGTATAATCAGTTATAATTGATTTATGAGCTGTAATATTATCAATACCAATATTTGTCATATAGTCTAGTGCCGCTTTTAGTCCAATTACTTGAGCAATAGCTGGGGTTCCAGCTTCAAACCTTGAAGGAGCTTTAGCAAAAGTTGTTTTTTCAAAAGTCACATTCTCAACCATATCTCCACCAAAATGATGAGGAGGCATTTTATTGAGTAATTCTTCTTTAGCATATAAACATCCAACACCTGATGGACCATAAGTTTTATGACCAGAAAAAACTAAGAAATCACAATTTAGATCACTAACATCGGTTTTATTATGTACAATATATTGACTAGCATCAATAAGTACCAAAGCACCAAATGAATGAGCTTTTCTTACCATATCTTTTACAGGAAAAATAGTACCAATAGCATTAGACATTGCAGTTGTTGCAACAAGCTTAGTTTTTTCATTTAGGCATTTTTCAAACTCTTTTTTATTGTAAGAACCATCATCATTGATTTTGAAAACCCTTAGGGTAATATTTTTTTTATCTCTTACAAATTGCCAAGGAACTAAATTGGCATGATGTTCTGCCTCTGAAATTAATATTTCATCACCTTCTTGCAAAAATTCTAGAGCATAGGAATATGCTACTAAGTTAATTGATTCTGTAGCACCTTTGGTGAAGATGATTTCATTTTCTGATTTAGCATTTAAAAATTCTTTTACAGTTTTTCTAGCTGATTCAAATTTATAAGTTGCAATATCTGATAATTGATACATACCACGATGGACATTTGCATACTCACCTTCATAGATTTTTTTCACTTCGTCAATTACCGATTTTGGTTTTTGTGCAGAAGCTGCAGAATCTAAAAAAACTAGATCATTGCCGTGTATTTTGCTTTTTAGAATCGGAAAATCTTGCCTTATTTTTTCTACATCAAACATAGGGATTAATCTCTTTTTATTACACTTACAAATGCTTGTCTTAATGTCTCATTAGACATTTTTTCTAACACTTCGTCAAGAAATGCTTCAACTAACATTTTTCTTGCTAATTCTTCGTCTATTCCTCTAGCTCTTAGATAGAATAACTGTTTATCATCTAGCTCACCAATTGAAGCACCATGAGAACATTCTACATCATCAGCATAAACTTCTAATTCTGGCTTGGTATCAATTTCTGCCTTATCTGATAATAATAAAGATTTGTGTAATTGATTACCACTTACTTTTTGAGCACCTCTGGCGACATACACCTTACCTTGGAAGATTGCTTTAGTTTCATCATCGGCAACACCTTTGACTGTTTGTTCTGAACTGGCATTTGGAGTATGGTGGTTTACCCTTGTTGTTAAATCAGAATGAGTAGTACCTTTTAACATATAACAAGCAAGAGTCTTAGTATTAGTATTTTCCCCTATCACATCTATAACAGTTTCATTTCTTGCAATTAGACCACCTTTTTGCATGATAAAATTTTCATAGCTAGAATCAGCATCAATAGTCACTTTATTTAAACAGACATGATAGGCTGATTTGCTTTCATTTTGATATTTGTAGTGATTTACAATGGCGTTTTTAGCAATATTTATTTCGGTTACAGTGTTATTGAAATAAGATATATTTTTAAAACTATAACAACTCTCAACTAAGTCTATTTTTGAACCATCTTCAATATTGATATAATACTTAACATTATAGAAAATATCAGCAGTATCGCTATAGTTAATTATATGAATTGGTTTATTTAAAATAGTGTCTTTTTTAACATTAATATAAAAACCATTTTCAAGATAGGCTGTGTTTAATAATGCTAATGGGCTAGACTTTACAAAATCACTATTTGTTATTTTTTTCAACAAATTAGAATCATCACCTTCAATCAAATTCTTAAAAGATTTAATTTCAACATTATTTGGAATAATTGATTTTTTAGTGATAAACTTACCATCGATAAAGACTAAATGATAAGCATCAATTTCTAATTCTGGCTCTATAAAATTTTCTGAAATATGGTTGGAAGTTTTAAAGTTAATTTCTTTTAGGAATTTTTGTTTGGTATATCTCCAGTTTTCATCATAAGCTTTTGGAAAACCAGAATTAATAAAATCTGTAAAAGCATTTTTTCTTATTTTTGACACTAGTTCATTATCACTGAAACTAAGTGATTTAATATTATCTTTATATCCTTTTACTAAATTATTATTTAACATTATTTTTCCAATTAATATTTATTACCTATAAACTCACCATAACCTTTTTCTTCTAACTCTAAGGCTAAGTCTTTATTTCCTGATTTTACGATTTTACCATCTGCAAAGACATGAACAAAATCTGGCACAATGTAGTTTAGTAATCTTTGATAGTGAGTGATAACTAGCATTGATCTTTTATCATTTCTGAGCTTATTAACTCCACCTGCAACAACTTTGAGAGCATCAATATCAAGACCTGAATCAGCTTCATCTAAAATCGCAAATGATGGTTCTAAAATTGACATTTGTAATGTTTCAACTCTTTTCTTTTCACCACCAGAGAATCCAACATTGATTGGTCTTTTGATCATATCTTGATTGATACCAAGTTCTGAGGCTTTTTGTTTTAGGACCTTAATAAAATTCATTGTGTCTAGTTCTTCTAGTCCTTGATGTTTTCTAATTGAATTTAGGGAATGTTTTAGAAAAGTAGAGGTGGCAACTCCTGGGATTTCGACAGGATATTGCATAGCTAGGAAAACACCTTCTCTTGCTCTTTCTTCAATTGACATAGAAAGGAGGTTTTTGCCTTTAAATTTTACGGTACCGCTGGTTATTTCATAACCCTCTCTTCCGGCTAATACATAAGAAAGTGTAGATTTACCGGCACCATTTGGACCCATAATAGCATGAGTTTCACCTTCGTTAATAGTTAAGGAAAAACCTTTTAGAATTTCTTTATTATCAACTCTTGCATGTAAATTATCTATTTCTAATAACACTGACATTTATTTTCTTCCTTTTAACCTATGCTACCTTCTAAACTTATGCTAATTAATTTTGAAGCCTCAATTGCAAATTCCATTGGTAAATGCTTCATAACTTCTTTACAAAACCCATTAACAATTAACGATACAGCTTCTTCTTCTTCGATACCTCTTTGTTGACAATAAAATAATTGTTCATCGCTAATTTTTGAAGTGGTTGCTTCATGCTCTATTTGTGCTGATGGATTTCTATTTTCAATATATGGAACTGTATGGGCTCCACACTTATCACCAATTAACAAACTATCGCATTGAGAATAGTTTCTAGCTCCTTTGGCTTTTGGAGATACTTTTACTAACCCTCGATAAGTTTGATCGGCATAACCTGCTGAAATACCTTTTGAGATAATAGTTGATGATGTGTTTTTACCGATATGTATCATCTTAGTACCTGTATCGGCTTGTTGTTTATTATTAGTAATTGCAACTGAATAAAATTCTCCAACAGAATTATCACCTTGTAAGATACAAGATGGATATTTCCAAGTAACGGCTGAACCTGTTTCAACTTGGGTCCATGAAATTTTGGAATTTTTACCTCTACAAGCACCTCTTTTTGTTACAAAGTTATAAATTCCACCCTTACCATCTTTGTCGCCTGGATACCAGTTTTGAACGGTTGAATATTTAACATATGCATCATCAAGAGCTATAATTTCAACAATTGCAGCATGGAGTTGATTTTCATCTCTTTGAGGAGCTGTACAACCTTCTAAATAACTAACAGATGCTCCCTCTTCTGCGATAATTAGAGTTCTTTCAAATTGTCCAGTGTTTCTAGCATTAATTCTAAAATAGGTTGATAGTTCCATTGGGCATTTAATGCCTTTTGGAATATATACAAATGAGCCATCACTAAACACGGCGGAGTTTAGGCTGGCAAAATAATTATCGGTATAAGGTACAACTGAACCCATATATTTTTTTACAAGTTCTGGACATTTGTGAACAGCTTCTGAGAATGAACAAAAGATGATACCTTTTTCTTCTAGTTGCTTTTGATAAGTTGTTTTTACCGACACACTATCAAAAACCGCATCTACGGCTACTACCCCAGCTAAGGCTTCTTGTTCTTTTAATGGAATACCTAATTTATTATAAGTATCTAAGAGCTCTGGATCTACCTCGTCTAAACTTTTAGGACCTTCTTTTGTTTTAGGGGCAGCATAATAGTATAAATCTTGATAGTCAATTTTGGGATAATCAATTTTTGCCCAACTAGGTTCTTTTAATCCTAGCCAAAACTGGTAGGCTTTTAAGCGGAAGTCTAAAAGCCATTCTGGTTCTTCTTTTTTCTTTGAAATAAACCTTATTATGTCTTCGTTTAGGCCTTTTGGTGCGGTTTCTGATTCAATATCGGTTGTAAAACCATATTTATATTTGTCACCTAAGTCTTCAACAGTCTTTTTGGTTTGGCTAGTAGCTGCCATTAAAACATCCTCCACTCTTCCCAACTAATCTAAGGATTTTTTTATAAAATGCAACAAAATAGATAAAAAATATTTTGCCAATTTGAAAAAATATGTATAATCCTTGATATATCTATTAAATCTTCAACAGTTATTGGTATCAAATATGGTTTATGATGAATATTATAATATTGTTTTAATTGCAGTAATTATTGTTATTGCGATTTGGATGCTTCTTTATTATCTAAAAATTTCAAGAATCAAGTCTCAGCTTACAAAAGAGGTAAGAAGTTTGAGTAATAATAACATTATTAATAATGTTTTTAATATTAAAAACAATGAAATAGTATCATTTAGTGACAGGAGTATTATTATTAAAACTGATAAAGATAATAAGATATTTTATGTTGATGATTATGTGATGGAGTTTTTTGGAAAAGAGAAAAAAAATATCATGGGAAAACCTCTGATTGGGACTTTTATTGACGCGAATCCTTCTAATGAACAAAAAATGACTCATATATTTAATATGATTAAAGGTGATGAAACACAAGTATTATTAGAAGAGATGACATATGATAAGAATAGAGAAAACGAGAGAACTATTCTTTGGAAAGTATCGGCTTCACTTTCATCTTATGGTAATTTTATTGGTTATACTTATGTTGGCTATGATGTGACCGTTAAAAACCAAATCCATAGGAAAATCCACATTATGGAAACCAGAGACCCTCTTACAGGTGTATTAAATAGAAAAGAATTTTTAGCAAGGCTTGATCATAATTTT
>DHQH01000059.1:15824-16670 GCA_002410125.1 Alphaproteobacteria bacterium UBA5343 | reverse complement strand
CCTAGTGAGCTTGAACAATATGTTATGGAACAATTTATGTTGTCCGTCGATACGACCCATATCCCAGTCAGGTTCGAGTGGGTTTGGATCAACAGGATCTGTTGGTTCGGTTTCGGTGCGCAGAATCATCGTAACCTTGCGGTTATCAATATTTTCTTGCAGTTTTATACGACTGTTATCTATAACCTGGATAGTGGTATCATTACCACTTTCGAGGGTAATAACAAATTGCCAAGTAAAACTACGGTCCGTTGCATAGTTCTCGCGAATATATGAACTGTCAGCACCGGTCTCACCGTCTTCGTAAAAAATAGCATTGTTGTTGAACCAAATATATTCACCAGCTGTAGCGGTGGTGGTTTTATTGGTTACAACATCATCTACCCATTTTTCATTATAGTCGGTAGAAACACCAATTTTAACCTTACCAGTAATGTAGCCATTGATGGTTGGCCATTCTGGATCGGTAGGATCTACAGGATCTTCACTTTGAATATTTCCTGTATAAATAATTGCACCAGTGTATTTTCCAACTTTTTGGGAAAATTTGACTAAGCAATTATCAGGAATAACAACAGCCTTTGTTAGGTTGTTGTTTTTCAAAGTGATGCCTGATAGTTCATTGCCTGACTCATCAGTAACCTTACGAATATATTCCTTAGCCTCGTTAGAGGTTTCAGGAGTTATAACAAAAATGGTATTTCCTTGCTGCCAAACGAAGTCTCCCTCGTTAACAGTGAAAGAATATGTTTCATCGTCAGCCTTAGGGCTATAATGAAACTCATAGTTCTGATCGGCAACGAAGCCAGTCCAGTTGTCAACAGTAGGGATATCAAGTTCAATTTA
>DHQH01000059.1:14961-15652 GCA_002410125.1 Alphaproteobacteria bacterium UBA5343 | reverse complement strand
TCTGTGATGTCGTCGTCTTTATCGCAAGCGATAAAGCTAATCATAGTAATTATCATTACCATGAAAAATTGTATAAATTTTTTCATTTTAATAAGTTTTGTGTTGCCTTAAGAGGCAACGTTTTTAATTTTTTTACTTCGAAAATTGCTCTAGATAGAGCATAAGGGGTAGAACCCCGAAACATAACTAAACAACAAAATGCTGCTTTAAACATGCCTTGCGGCCTAGTGCATTGGCATTTAGCCACAAAAGATATTCTACCTCTTTTTTGGAAGTAGACTTTTAATCAACTCCTTGAGCTGACCAAAAGACAAGAACTAAATTAATAGTTCTCTAAAAATTAAAAAGTTTTGTACCATGATTTTTATGATTTATATGTGATTTTTAAATTCGTTTCTCCGCTTCATTATATATACAAACTGATATATTGAATAATATAATATCTCTTTTTTATATAAGCATTAAGTGAATTATATCAATTATAAGGCTTATATGAGACTCTGGGAAATCTAATGTTTTCCAGTCTTTGCATATAATAATAGAGTTTTTCGGGTAACAATATAGCAAATTTTTACTGTTTTGTCAAATTTTGTTTATATTTGGATTTTTTTGGAAATGATTAAGGTTTGGTTAAGGTTTTTTTTGAAAGAGACGGAGGGAGTTTATTAGGAGATTCTGAAATGAATTCAGA
>DHQH01000059.1:12465-14750 GCA_002410125.1 Alphaproteobacteria bacterium UBA5343 | reverse complement strand
GAGATTCTGAAATGAATTCAGAATGATGGAGAGGGGAGAAGGGGGTTGAATTACTTTGTGATAGATTAGGATCCCCGAACCATAATTGGTTCGGGGATGACAGATGTCTTTATTTTTTTACATTTGAATGAGGTCACCCCATTCTCCAGCAATTTTAACTCTAGGATAGACGGGGTTGCCGCTAGTTGGGTTAAATTTAACGGTCTCATCGTTGGGGTGCCAATCCCGCTCATGAGTGATAATGGTAATGTTATACTGCCTAACGGCAATGATATAACCACCATCAGAGATGATATTACTATTTTTTAAAATGAAAAGCTGATGTAGGTTTTCATTATAATAAATAGTTTCACCCTCCTCTAAGCTAATTTCAAAGGCGGTGTATCTCCTATTATCATTGTAATCCTCCAAAGTGGAGACAATGATAGTTTCTCTTTGTTCTACTACATAGGGTTTCCATCCTTCATCTCGCATATCTCGTTCGATATCATAAAATATATCTTCACAAGACGATAACCCTATTAGAATTATACTTAATAATAAAATAAATTTTTTCATGGTCTTATGTTTTTGTGCTACCTTTGGTAGCGTGAGTAATTGTATTTTTTTCAAAAATTAAGGTAACAAATTTTTGTTTTTTTGTCAAAAAAAATATAAAGAGGTGGTGATTTGGTGATAGACAGAGAGGTTTTTAGAATATAGAGTGGGTGATAAGATAAAATATAATTGCTAAAGCAATAGATCTGGATCCCCGAACCTGTTGGTTCGAGGATGACGGGAGTGATGGAATTTTAAGGATGACAAGTTTTTAAGAAAGATTTTAAAATGGCAAAAAGAGAAATAGTTTTAGATACGGAAACAACCGGTTTTAATCCTCATGAAGGACATAGATTGGTTGAAATTGGTTGTGTGGAAATGATTGATAATGTGCCAACAGGTAATGATTATCACCAATATATAAATCCAGAGAGAGAAGTTCCAGAAGAAGCTTTTAAGGTGCATGGGCTTAATTGGGAACATTTAAAGCAATTTCCTGTATTTGCGGATGTGGCAGATGAATTTTTAGAATATATTGGTGATTCTACACTGGTTATTCATAATGCTAAGTTTGACATTAATTTCTTAAATGCTGAGCTTTCTTGGCTTAAAAAGACAGAACTTAGTTATGATAGGGTAATTGATACATTAGATTTAGCCAAAAAGAAATTTCCAGGATCTAGAGTTAATCTTGATGCTCTTTGTAAAAGATATGGAATTGATAATTCAAACAGGGTAAAACATGGGGCCTTACTTGACTCAGAGCTTTTGGCAGAAGTTTATTTAGAGTTGATAGATGCAAGAACTCCTGGGTTATTATTTGGTAGTAAAGATAAAAAAGAGGAAAAAGCTAGAACAGAGGTTGTTTTTGGTAGTGGTGAAATCAGAGCGGTTAGAAATTTTGAGGTTCCGAAAGAGGATTTGGAGAATCATCAGAAGTTTATGGAGAAGATTAAAGATAATTTGTGGAGTAGTTAATAAAAAAGGTGGTTATCAAAACCACCTTTTTTATTATATTTTTGAAAAAACCTTATTTTGAATTTGCAGCTTGTTGATTAGCTTTGTTTTGATTATATAAAGCTACAAAATCAATAGGATTGATCATTAACGGAGGGAAACCACCTTCTCTGCAAGTATCAGCAATGATATTTCTTGCGAATGGGAATAAATGTCTTGGAACTTCAATTAATAAAACAGGCTCTAAATGTTCATCTGGAACGTTTAGAGTAACTATTGATCCGTAAACAAGTTCTGTTAAGAATGCAGTGTTATTACCGGATTTGCCTTTTACATTGAATTTAAGGTCAACAGAGAATGTTTTTTCTTGTAATTTGTTAGCTTGAACATCTACAGAAATTTCAACATCAGGAGCAGCTTTTAATTCTTGAAAAATCATAGGGGTATTTGGCGCTTCAAATGATAAATCTTTCATATATTGTGAATTGATTATGATTGGAGGAATATTAGGGTTTACACCTGCTGGGGTTTCTTGTTTTTCTGTTTTTACTTCTTCTTTAGTTTCTTTCTTTTTAGCCATATTTAAGGTCTCCTTATAATTCTTTGTAATCGGCATCAATTACATTATCTTTGCTTTTATTACTATTAGATTTACCTGTAAAATCATTATTGGTAAAGGGTTTTATTTTGTATTTGGATAAATATTTGTTTTTTATAAAATTATATAATAAGAATCGGAAGGGTTTTATTAATAAGAAAAACCCCAATATATCAGTTATAAATCCTGGTGT
>DHQH01000059.1:11056-12349 GCA_002410125.1 Alphaproteobacteria bacterium UBA5343 | reverse complement strand
ATAAATCCTGGTGTTATAAGTAAAAAACCACATAATATAAGAACGAAGCTAGAAAATATTTGGAAGGTTGGAATGTTTCCTGTTTTTAGGTTTTTATTTATATCTGCCATATTTGATAGGGATTGGAGTTTTATGAAATAACTACCAAAAAGAGCGGTCAAGACAGAAATTAAAATGATTGGGAAAAGACCAAAAGATTCATGAACCTTGATGAATAGTGAAATTTCTACCCAAGGAATGGTCAAAAATATAATGAAAAGTTTTAACAATTATTTCTCTTTTTCGGTTATATAGGTTGATATAAGTTAAAATAAAATATATATCATAGTAAGAGAGATGTAAAATTATTTTTTATGAACGAGGGTCTAAAATGGATAATGGTTTTCAGTATATAGATATTTTAATATTAGTGTTTATTGTCGCTATGTTAGTGCAAAGATTAAAATCGGTGCTTGGCACAAGACCTGATGAGAAAGTTGTTTTGGAAGATAAAAAAGTAGTTGAACTTTTTAAGCATATTAATAAAGAAATTGAAAAAATGCCGATGGTTGAGAAAGAAAAGAAGGTAGTGAATATTAAAATTGAGGAAAATTTAGATGATAAAGATAAAGTTATTGTCTATTTGGAAGAAAAATTACCATTTTTTAGTAAAAAAGGGTTTATAGATAATGCTAAGAATGCTTTTGAAATTATTGTAAAATCTTTTGCAAATGGTGATGTTAAAACTCTTAAAACATTGTTAGAACCTAAGATATATAAAAGTTTTTCTGATTTTATAAAGAAAAGAGAAGAAGATGGTCTTACTACAGTTTCTGACTTTATTGGTTTTGAAGAAGTGGAAATTGTTGAGGCTAGTCTTGATAAAAAGAAAAATTTAGCTAGCATTACAGTTAGATTTACTAGTGAACAAGTTAATTTGGTAAAAGATAAAGATGGAGAATATGTAGAAGGAGATCCTAACTATATTCAAACTATCACTGATATTTGGACTTTTACTAAATCGATGAATAATTCTAACCCTGCTTGGTTGTTGGGCAGAACGAAAAGGGCGTAATAAATGAAAAAATTGATTGTTTTTATGTGTTTAGGTTTTTTAATTTCTTGTACGGTTAAATATGATACTGCACTTACTAAACTGGTATTGGAAGATGCTAGTTTTTCTGATTTAGAGGGGTTTGAAGAGGATAATTTTGTTGAATTTGTGCCAGCAATGGAGAGCTCTTGTTCTTCTATTAAAGAGAAATTCTCTAATAGTTTAGATATATCAGAAATCAATATAAATACCAAGCATAT
>DHQH01000059.1:0-10890 GCA_002410125.1 Alphaproteobacteria bacterium UBA5343 | reverse complement strand
TCAAGATATTTGTATTGTTTTTGAAGGGTTAGATAAAAATAATTCTGATGAAATAAGAGATTTTATTAAAAAATATTTTGATGTGTTCTTAATTAAAGATCAAGAAAAAGACCTTGGAATAGTTACAGGTTATTATGAGGCTAGTATTAATGCTTCAGAGACAAAAAGTCCTAGATATAGGTATCCAATTTATGGAAAACCTAGAGATTTGGTGAAATTTAATATAGCAGATTTTGATAATGAAGCTGCTAGTAAATTATATGTTGGAAAGATTGATGGTCCAAGGCTTAGACCTTATTATACAAGAAGAGAAATAGATGTATTAAAGAAAGAAATTGATGCCGATGTTTTGATGTGGGCGGATAATTTAGTGGATGTATTTATTTTACATATTCAAGGTTCTGCTGTTGCTAGAATGTCAGATGGAAAAGAAATTAGAATAGGATATGCGGAAAATAACGGGTATAAGTTTACTGGAATTGGTTCTTTGATGAAAGATGAGGGTTTGTTGGAACCTGGTAAAGCGTCGATGATAGAGATAAAAAAATGGCTTAATGATAATAGTAAACAAGCAGATGAATTAATGGCTAAGAATGAGAGATATATATTCTTTAGAACAATTAGTGAAGATGCAAAAGGTCCTATTGGTGCTCAAGGTGTTGCTCTTACAAAGGGTAGAAGTATAGCCGTTGATCGAAATTATATACCGCTTGGTGCTTTAATGTGGATTGAAACAGAAACAGCTGATGGTGATGACCTTAATCGTTTAGTGATTGCACAAGATATGGGATCGGCTATTAAGGGTGTTGTTAGGGCTGATTTTTTCTGGGGATATGGTAAAGAGGCTTTTAATCAAGCTGGTAGAATGAAATCAGATGGTAGATATTATATCTTTATACCTAAGAATAATGATAGAACATTGAATTAAATGCTATTTTATGGAGAGCAGAAGTGAAGATTAATAAGGCGGATTTATTAAAGTTTAAAGCTCTAAAAACTGCTATAGAGATTAAAAAAGTTGATTTTTTGATAGATTATAATTTTTTGCATAAGCCAGGTAGTCCGGTTTATAATCCTTGGGATGTGGTTTTGCCTTTACTTTTGGTAATATTGTTTAGTATGTCTTTACTTGTTCTTTATGGAATTTATATAGGTTTGTTAACTTTAGTCTTAGCTCTTGTTTTATATGTTTATGGAATTAGAAAAATCCAAGCAAAATGTTTAAAAAGTAAGATATTAAAATATATGCTCAAAAACCATATTTGTTGGGGAGAAATATGGAGTTTTGGCGGTGTTGCAATTAATATTAAGGGTGGTGAAATTAGAAATAGTGTAATAGCACCTGAGGGAGATTGGAAAGACTTTGCGGTGCTTAATTTTGCTGATTTGATGATTGATGATAAAAAAGAAGAAGAAAATGTCGAAGAAACCAATAGTTAAGGATGAGAATATTTGGGAAGAATATACTAAACACATAAAGAAAGCTCCGAAATCAAATAAAAAACAATTTAATAATAATAAAGAAATAATATTTAAAGAACATCGCTCACAAGATTTTATGAATTATGTGGGGGACAGTTCTGTTATGTGTAGAATTCTTGAAAAAGGTGATTTTAGTAATATAGATGGTAGTTTAGCAGAAAGATTTAGAAAAGGTAAGTTGTTGATAGAGGCTAAACTGGATCTGCATGGCTGTACGCAAGATGAAGCTTATAGAAAGCTCGTTAATTTTGTTTTATCTTGCTATAGCAATAGAAAAAGAGTTATTCAAATTGTTACAGGTAAGGGGACTTCTAAAAAACAAGAATATTTTTGGGAAGAGCGAGTTGGTAAATTAAGGGAATTGGTGCCTGATTGGTTAAATAATAACCAACTTCGCTCTTATATCTTGTGTTTTATGGAAGAGAGAGGAAATAGTGGGGCTTTAAACCTTCTATTAAGAAAAAAGTAATATCTCTTTTTGCTGTTTTTACCTATATTATCGTCATTTTTCACTCGAAATACTGCCGGTATTACGAGCAAAAAACTCCTAAATCTATGCAAAAATTCCACAAAAATAGATTATTATTTTTCCTTAATAGAAGGTTTCACCTTCTCACGAGACAAAGGTATAACTTCTTTTTGCTGTTTTTCCTTTTTATTATCTTTATTTTCAATTCGAATCAAAAAAATTCATATTTTTTAGTTTTTTTTAATAATTTCTATTTATTTTCTAAGTTTTTTGCTTTTATTTTGTCACAATTTAATGATTTGTAAATATTTGTTATGTTTTTAAGTGTTTGATTTTGTTTGTTTAATATTGTGCATCTAAAACTTTAGTATATATTATTTGCTTTTTTGACAAAAAAGATATAAAATATAGTTATAAACGAAATATTAAGGAATGTTTTGTTTTAATATATTGAAATCGTGAAGATTTTGATTTGTTGTAATTGAAGAAATAATGTAATTTTGGAGAAAAGCAATGGAAACAGCATTAAAAAGTGCAAGGACTTTAGTTCCTGAGCTCAGAAGAAAGCTTGTTAGATGTGCTGTTGCTGCAGGTGTTAAAGTTAAAAACACATTTAACGAGGGTAAAACTCTTGTTAAAGCGCAAAGCGCAGAGCTTGCTAGAAAGGCAGTTATTGCAGGTGTTGTTCTAGTGAACAATACTAAAAAGTTTGTATTTAATCCTCTTAAGGATATGGCTTTATCTTCTAAAGAGAAGGTCTCATATATTATGAATGGGCAGAACTTCTTAGGAGAGACTGCGGGCAGTGCTACAGAATTGGCATATGCATGCATTAGGGTTAGTAATACAAAAACTAGATAAAAGAAAGCCTCTCTTTATTTGGTTTTGAGGCTTTCTATGCCTTGTTTATAATATATATTTAGATAAATCTGCAGAATCTGTGTATTTTGACAGTTTTTCTTGGACGATTTCTTTGGTGATGGTCTCTTTTTGACCTGATCTATCAGATGCAGTAAAACTAATTTCTTCTAATAGTATTTCTAATACTGTGTGAAGCCTTCTCGCACCAATATTTTCTACATTTTGATTTATTTCAACAGCTAAGTCTGCAATTTTATTAATTGCATCATCCGTGAATTCTAACTCAAATTTTTCAGTTTTTAATAGCTCTTTATGTTGTAAGATTAAGTTTGCCTCTGGTTCTTTTAATATTCTTACAAAATCTTCTTTGGTTAGAGCTTTTAATTCAACCCTGGTTGGTAATCTACCTTGCAATTCTGGTAGTAAGTCTGAAGGCTTTGATATATGGAAAGCTCCCGAGCAGATGAATAGAATATGGTCAGTTTTTATCATTCCATGTTTGGTTGGGACTGTAGTACCTTCAATTAGAGGTAGTAAGTCTCTTTGTACACCTTCTCTTGAAATATCACCACCTTTACGACTATCTTTACCACATATTTTATCAATCTCATCGATAAAAACTATAGCATCATTTTCAACTGATTTTATGGCTTCTTTGATTATTAAATCTTCATCTAGTAATTTATCGGATTCTTCATTGATTAAAACATCATAAGAATCTGCAATAGTCATTTTTTTTGCTTTGTATTTTTTTGATGAGCTACCTAATAAATCACCTAAATTCATCATTCCCATAGAAGCTCCTGGCATTCCAGGAATATCGATAGTTGGCATTGATGGGTTTGAGGTTTCGCTTACTTTAATTTCTATTTCTTTGTCATTTAACTCACCAGTTCTTAACTTTTGTTTGAATTTTTGACGAGTTTCATCACTGGCTTTGTCGCCAACAAGAGCATCAATTACTCTTTCTTCAGCTAAGATTTCAGCCTTAGCTTTTACTGATTGTCTTAGTTTTTTACGGGTTTGATTGATGGATATTTCTACTAAGTCTCTAATGATTGATTCAACATCTCTACCAACATAGCCAACTTCAGTAAATTTGGTTGCTTCTACCTTGATGAAAGGAGCATTAGCAAGTTTGGCTAATCTTCTTGAAATTTCAGTTTTACCAACACCTGTTGGTCCAATCATAAGGATGTTTTTAGGTAAAACTTCTTCTTTTAGGCTATCTTCTAATTGCATTCTTCGCCATCTGTTTCTAAGGGCAATGGCAACGGTTTTTTTTGCATCATTTTGACCTATAATAAACCTATCTAATTCGGAAACTATTTCCCTTGGACTAAACTCTGTCATTTATTTTACCTTTTCTAGAATAATATTATGATTAGTATAAACATCAATATCTGCTGCAATATCCATAGCTCTTTTAGCTATTTCTTCAATTGATAGGTTGTCATTGTCAATCATAGCTTTAGCTGCGGCCATAGCATAATTTCCACCAGAGCCAATACCTACAACACCATCATCTGGTTCTAATACATCGCCTGTTCCTGTCAGAATAAAAGTTTTTTCTTTATTAGCTACGATTAGAACAGCCTCAAGTTTTCTTAGATATTTATCCATTCTCCAGTCTTTGGTAAGTTCGACACAGGCTCTGATTAATTGATTTGGATATTTTTCAAGTTTTTCTTCTAATCTTTCAATTAGAGCGATGGCATCAGCAGTTGTTCCTGCAAATCCTGCAATGATTGATCCTTTGGCTAATTTTCTGATTTTATTGGTTTTTGTTTTCATAACTACAGATTGACCAAGGGTTGCTTGTCCATCACCTGCAATTATAACATCGTTGTTTTTTCTTACACTTAGAATAGTAGTCATATCTTATTTCCATTCTTTTAATCTGTATTGTTGTTAGAACTTGGTTCGAAATACTACCAGTATTACGAACAAAACCTGCCTAAATACATATTAAAATAATTGGAAATAAATTATAGTTTTTAATGCAGGTCATAGTTTAATTTAGGTTTATTTTTTTGATATGCAATAGGGAAATTATTTGTTTAGTAAGTTTTTTACTTCATCGGGGATGAATGGGCGACCACCAGAAGCATTTATACAAGTTGCAAAGAACTCTCCAGAGGTTATAAGTTTACCATCTCTTTTGATCGTTTGGATGAATTTTACTTTAATCGGGCTTACTATTTCAGCAGAACAATCAACTTCAAATTTATCATCTTTTATAAGGGACTTTTTAAATTTGATAGTGTATTCGGTGAGAATCATATTTACACCTTTTTGAGCTTGCTCTTCAAGATTAAATTTTAATACTTCTCTGGCATATTGATGTCTGGTTTGTTCCATATAAAAAGGATAATATAATCCATCCATTATTCCTTGACAGTCGATATGTTCTGGCTTGGTTGTAAAGGTTTTAGAAAAGGTCATTTCATAGTTCCTTATAGTTTGTTTTTTAGCTCTTCATTAATTTTATTTTGAAGGGTTTTTGGTATAATATAAGGATATGGTCTATTGATGATATAAACATCCATTGATTTAAGTGCTGTTGAGATAGGGATGAAGTAATCAACTTCTGCATCATCAGTTCTCTTACCGCTGTGAGCCATACCGATGATATTACCTTTTTTATCAATTAAAGCACCACCAAGAGTATTTTCTTGAACATAGGTATCAACAATAATCTCAGCGCCTGTTTCTTCACTATAACGATAACCTGTTACTCTACCTGTGTCATCTAAATAACCTTCGCCAATTTCTTCAGTTGGAGCACCAAGACCGATAAATACTTCTTCTCCCATATCTGGAAGATCTAACCTTAATGGAAGAGGTGAGAATTTTGTTGGCTCTTCTAATAATACTAAAGCTGTGTCTTTAAAGATGTTTTTTCTAATCGCTTTGGCTTTAAATTCTCTGTTATTTATAGTCTTGATTGCTAAGCTATCATTTTCTTTAGTAATTAATCTGTTGGAGGTTAATATTAATTGTGGCGATATTATTAAACCAGAACCTAGCATATTTGCTATATTAGTTGCAGAGACTACACTGCTTCTGATTTTATACATTTTAGCAGGGGTTAATTTTGTAAATGGTGGGGTATTATTGATGTATAATTTACTGTTTTCTGCTACAGAATATCCACCTGTTTCATTATTATATGTTTTGCTTGGTTTATGGTCAAAGCCATCAAGGGCTAACCATTTATCGCTTTTATCTTCTTCTTTTACATAGCCTGATAATTCGGTTTGACCCTTATGAACTAGTTCTTCAGCAGCTTCTTTAGCATCAATTTCTGTTGCAGATATTTCATCAATATTGGTTGTTTTACCAGCAATCATTGTACTACCAGCTGTTTTTAAGAATTCATCTAATCTGGCATTTGTTAGTTCAATATTTTTAGTTTTTTCTAGGAATTCAGCTAATTTAGTTCCTGATATTTCAGTATTACTATTATGCTTGATAAATTCTGCTAACTTTGCACCTGTTAATTCAGAAGCTTCAAGACTAATTAAGAATTCATCTAAATTTTTACCTGTTAGCTCAGTATATCCCATTTGAGTTAAAAACTCGGCTAATTTTTCTCTGGTAACTTTTTGGCTTAAAGATTCTTCTAGTTTTTTGTTTATTTCTTCAGCGGTTATTTCAATTACTTTAGTTGTTTCAATATCTTCTACAGGAGTTGGAGTTTTTTGATTGGTAATTTCTTTACCATCAATTATTTCAACAGGTACTTTTTTTAATTCTTTTGATTCAAGAGATTGTTCTTTTCTGATAATTCCTGTTTGAGCTTTTAGATTTTCTTGCATAGTTTTTAATGCTTCTTCATAATCTTTAACAGTTTGATGAAGAATAGCATATTGTCTTGTTTTATAATATTCTGGAATTCTAGTCATTAAGGTTTGTTTGAAGCCTTCTTCTACATATAATCTGCTCAAAGCATCAGCAAAGGCTTTTTCTACTAATTCGGTTTCTCCATTTTCTACTGGATCTGTGATTTCTGCAAAACCTCTGGTTTGCCCCTTCCAATAAGTTCTTCTTTTTCCTAAATCAATAATTCTCCAAGTGATAGTGATTTCTGATGCACCATTTCTAAGATTGGTTTTTTCGGTTTTATCCCAGTCAAAACCATCACAAACATTCATATAATAATCAGTTACTTCTGCGGTTAGATAATAATCTGGAAGATCTAATTTTTCGGTTAATTCGTAATATGGATTATTTGGGTTTACAACAATTCTTAGCTCGTCATTCATTTCTTCAAAGAAAGTTTGGAAGAATCTCATATTTCTTCTAAATACGCGACCTGAGTTCATAATAATTTCGTCACTATCTCTTCTACATCCAAAAATACGGAATTTATATTTACCAAGTTTTTGACTCCAATGCTCATAAGAGCGACCTTTCTTGATACGAAAATCTACATATTCTAATTTGATAGGGGCTGATTTTTCTTTTACAAATTCGATTTTTTCATTAGAGAAAATGGCACAAGACACTAAGCCTAAAGACAGGGTTAGTATAGATAGGGTTGTTATTATATATATGTGTTTTAATTTTTTCATTTTTTCATTTTATTTCAAAAAATTTACTTTATTATTAATAAGAGACTAAATATTAGTTTTTTTCAAGTGATTTTATAGTTTTAATAAACAAGGAGCGATTAAGAATAATGAAATATGATGATAATAATGTTTTTGCGAAGATTTTAAGAGGTGAAATTCCGTGTAAGCCTATTTATGAAGATGAATATGTGATGGCTTTTAATGATATTGCTCCAAAAGCACCAGTTCATGTGATTGTGATTACAAAAGGCAAATATCAAAATATTGTTGATTTTGATGTAAATGCTAAAGATGAAGAAATTATAGGTTTTAACAGAGCAGTATCAAAAATATTTAAACAGCTTGGTTTTGATAAGGATGGCGGTAGAGTGATTGCTAATATTTGGCCAAATGGGGAGCCAGAAGTGCAACATTATCATTGTCATCTTCTGGGTGGTAAAAAACTTGGAGATATATTATAAAACTTAATTCTATGGGTAATTTAGGTTTAATTTCACTATAATATTTTTAATCAAGTTTTTTGTAGGGCATGGTCAACTTTGTTGTTATTTTCCCATTAAAATTGCGGATTTGCCGGGGATTATTCTTCTGTAAGATAGGGCTTCGGCAATATGTATTTTGTTAATTTGTTCTGAGTTTTCTAAATCGGCGATGGTTCTCGCAACTTTTAAGGTGCGGTGATAAGCTCTGGCAGATAGTTGCATTTTTTGAGCTGCATTGATTAGGAGTTTCTCTCCTTCTGTATTTGGTTTTGCAAAAGTTTCTAATAATTTTCCTGATAAATCATTATTAGTTCTATAGGTTTTATCTGAAGTTTTATTTATTTCTCTAAATCTTTGAATTTGAATATTTCTGGCAGCTAATACTCTTTTTCTAACAATTTCTGAACTTTCACCTTCTTTAATATTTGCTAATTCCCAAGGATTTACCTGTGGTACATCGATATGAATATCAATTCTATCAAATAATGGTCCTGAAATTTTTGATTGATAATCAATAGCACATTTAGGAGCTCGGTTGCATTCTTGCTCATGATTACCAAGATAGCCACATTTACAAGGATTCATTGCGGCAATTAATTGGAAATTTGCAGGGTATTTTACATGAGAATTAACTCTTGATACAGATACATAGCCTGTTTCAATTGGTTGTCTTAGAGCTTCTAGAGTTGATCTTTGAAATTCTGGTAACTCGTCCAAGAATAATACACCATTATGAGACAGGGATATTTCACCTGGTTTGGCTTTTCTGCCACCACCAACAAGGGCAGGGGTTGAAGCTGAGTGGTGAGGGTCTCTAAATGGTCTATCGGTGATGATTTTATTGTCTTTTAATTCACCAGCAATGGAGTGAATCATACTAGTCTCAAGAGCTTCTTCTACAGATAGAGAGGGTAAAATTGATGGCAGTCTTGAGGCTAGCATTGATTTACCAGTACCAGGAGGTCCTACCATTATCATATTATGTCCTCCAGCTGCAGCAATTTCTAAAGCTCTTTTTGCAGCTTCTTGTCCTTTGATTTCTTTTAAATCTAAGTGATGTATGGTGTTTTTTATATCTGATTTGTTTGGTTTAGATAAGATTTGAGAGCCTTTAAAATGATTAATTAGAGCAAGAAGGTTATCAATTGCTAAAATATCATCTAGCCCAGACCAGATAGCCTCTCCTCCTTGAGATTTGGGACATATTAAACCTTTGTTCATCGCATTGGCTGAAATGGCAGATGGT
Organism: Alphaproteobacteria bacterium UBA5343; assembly: GCA_002410125.1. Taxonomy (GTDB): domain Bacteria; phylum Pseudomonadota; class Alphaproteobacteria; order RF32; family UBA5343; genus UBA5343. Next base: position 1,773 of record DHQH01000059.1, on the reverse strand, counting down.
AAAATTCCTGCGACAGGCATAACACTGGCATCTAAACCTAGTTCGCCAAGTACGGAGTAATGTGATAATTCTTCTTTTGGTAGAATATCAAGAGCTGCAAGTAAGCCCGCAGCTATTGCTAAATCATAGTGGGAACCTTCTTTGGCAATATCAGCAGGGGCTAAATTTATAGTTATTCTTTTGGGTGGTAAAGCGAATCCTAGAGAGTTAAAAGCGGCTCTTACCCTTTCTTTACTTTCTGCTACGGCTTTATCTGGAAGCCCAACAATTGTGAAAGCAGGGAGGCCTGCAGCGATTTGAGTTTGGACAGAAACAGGTAGTACATCTATACCATTAAAAGCTACAGTGTTTACAATTGAAATCATAAAAGTTACTCCTCTTTTTTGTTCTTTTTACTTATATTGTTGTTAAAACCTGATTCGAATTACTAACAGTAGTACGAACATAACCTGTTTAAACATAAGCAAAAATAAGCAAGAAATCATATCATAAAGCTGGTTTTTAAACTTCTACCATCTTGGGGAGTTTTCTTCTTCTCTCCATCTTCTTGATGGGTAGGTTGAATTATTTATTAGGTCATATTTCGCGGGCATTTTGGTTTTATCTAATAATCTTACATAACCCTTTGCTTCGTGATTGGCTGCACAATATTCTGCTGACATAAACATTGTTTTATAACATGTTATAACAGTTCTATGAAGCGGGTGTTGAAGTGTTATAAAATTGGCTTTTGTTCTTGTTGTTGAACAAGCTGTGTTCATAAAAGTAAGTATAGCAACTATTAATATATTTGTAAGAGTTTTTTTCATAAAAATCACCTAGAAATTGTTAGTTTTGTATAATTTTATATTAAAAAGGTTAAATTTCAATTGAGAAACCAAGCGTTTTTTATGTGCTTAGGGAGAGATTTATAAGAAATTAAGAAAGCATCGAATCTACAATTATAGTTACTATATTGAGGGTTTTTCTTTAAAAAATTCATAGCACCTTTTGAAATTCTTTGTTGTTGTTTTTGAGAAATTGAATTAGCAGCGGTTTCTATATTTTGTCTGGTTTTTACCTCAATAAAACAAATAGTTTTATTTTTTAGAGCAATAATGTCGATTTCTCCAGCATTGGTGCCTTTGCCTGTTTTGAAATTTTTTGTTAAGATTTTATAGCCTTTTAATATTAAAATTAATCGGGTTAAATATTCTGAATATTTACCAATAAAATATCTTTTATTTTTTTGATTAATTTTAATCATTTTTTATCTTTATAATATAGTTATAAATCTCTTTTTTAGGGAGTTTATATTTTTCTGAAAGATTAGATGATAATTCTTTTACTTTATAATTTTTTAAATCCGCTAAAATTTCATTTGTTAAATCCTCAATTTTTATATCGTCTTTTTTTATTTCTGGAGAAAGGGTGATTACTAACTCACCTTTAATGCCATTTCTATTTTGAATTTGAGATAGTAATTCTTGAGCGGTTCCTTTTAGGGTTTCTTCGTATAATTTTGTGATTTCACGACTAATGGAAATAGTTCTATTATTTGAGAAAATATTATCAAAAATAGCTAGAGTTTTTTCAATTCTTTTGGAAGTTTCGTAAAATATGAGGGTAGAATCTAAATCCTTATATTTTGAGATAAAGTCATGTCTGGCCTTTTCTTTGTTTGGGATGAAGCCTGCAAAGAAGAAATTGTTGGTTGGATGGCCTGACAATTGTAAAGCAGATATTATAGCACAGGCTCCTGGTAGGGTTGTTATATAAATATTGTTTTCTTGA
>DHQH01000005.1:6199-6669 GCA_002410125.1 Alphaproteobacteria bacterium UBA5343 | reverse complement strand
TGGCAGAGACTTTTAATGTATTGAAAAACACTTTATTCTTGATAAATCGATCGGGGGACCTGATGCATCATTTTCTCTTGATGAGAAGGAATTTTCTGAAATGGTATCTGCCGTTCGTCAAGCTGAAAAATCAACTGGAAAAATAGATTATGAACTTAACGAGAAAGTTAAATCAAGTCGTAAGTTTAGCCGATCTTTATTTGTTGTTGAAGATATTAAAGCTGGGGAATCTTTTACAGAAGAAAATGTAAGATCAATTCGGCCAGGGTATGGAGTACATCCAAAATTATTAAATGAAATACTTGGGAAAACTGCTAAAAAAGATATGGAAAGAGGGACGCCATTATCTTTAGGTAATCTTGAATGACAAATAGGTCATGTTTATCAATTTTATTAATTTCTGATGCCTAAAAAAACTTCGAAGATATTTAAACTTGCATTCTTTAGTTATTTTAACCAAGTAATAACCG
>DHQH01000005.1:2600-6040 GCA_002410125.1 Alphaproteobacteria bacterium UBA5343 | reverse complement strand
TTAGCTCAAGTTAAAGTACTAACTTATTTTTTGTCTGTCGATCGTTATGGAGGATGGAATCAAGTGAATGTGGCGATTAACATGTTAATTATAGTATTAAATTTAAATCTAGGACATGGTTTTATACGTTTCGCAAGTTCATATTCAAAAAAAGAGAAGTATAAAACATATAGCTCCGTTTTGATTTTTCAATTATTATTAACCTTAGCCGTTGTTCTAGTTTTATTTCCTTTTAGATCAGAAATTACTTCTTTTTTAGTTGGGTTTAAATCCGATTTGATTTATTTATTTACTACATTATTGATATTAGCGACAATTATTTTAGATAGTTTACAGCGTTATCTGCTTGTTCAAGGAAAAGAAATGCAGATGATACGTCAGAACTTGTTTAGAATTGTTTTTGATGTTTTTTTTACTCTGATAGGAGTTATTATTAGAAAAGACATTTTGGGGGCTTTAGTGGGATTTTTATTTAGTAAGATTTTCTGTGTGGTTGTTTTCTCATTAATTAATAATATAAATTACAGGAGATTTACGTTTTCACCAAGTTTAATTAAAAAATTGTTGAAGTTTAGCTTGCCCTTACTTTCTATAAGTATAGCTTTTTGGGTGATAAATTTCAGTAATCGCTATTTAATTAATTTTTTTATAGGATTAGATGCAGTTGCTTTGTTTTCAGTGGCAAATAAATTTCCTATGATGCTTGTTGTTTTATTTACACTTCTTTCCACCGTTTTTTTGTCTAATGTATCACGGTTGTTTGATGAAGGTCAATATGAGAGAGTTAGTTATTGGTTTTCTATAATAATTAGAGGCTTTTTCTTTCTGGGTTTTTCGGGTGGTGCATTTCTTATTGTCGCAAGTAAACCACTCACCTTGCTGGTTTCTTCCTCTGATTACCTATTTAGTGGCTTAAGCATGGTCTATCTTTTTGTAGCTATTGGAAGTTTATCTTTTGGTGGATTTCAAATTATTAGTCGGTTGTATGATTTAGAGAAAAAAGTTCTTAAAAATAGTTTTAATTGGATGTTAGCAATGGTGATGAATATTGCATTAAATCTTATATTGATCCCAATTAATGGAATTATTGGTGCGGCAATGGCTACTGGAATTACCTTTTTTGTTGGATTTCTTATTTCCATAATCAGGCGACCTAAACAAATAGAGATAAATATCCCTTGGTTGAAAATGATTATATATGGTTTTGTTTCTTTGTTGGGAGCATATATTTTTACATTAAGTCCAATTTTTGAAAATCATTCGGTTGTCAGCGAATTTATTTTTGCAATTGTGATAGCAATCATGACTTTATGTTTGGGTTTAGTGATTAAAGTTATTAAGGTTAAAGAAATATTTGAACTAATTCGAGAATAAGTATATGAAAAAACAGTTTCAGGAGATAATTATTTTTGCACGACCATGGGATTTGAATTGTTTTCTTGAGATAGCGGAAAAAATCTCTGAGGATTATAATATTAAATCGATTAAGGTGATCTCTGCATGGAGGAGTGTTATTAAATACAGGAGACAAATTGAAAATAAGAAAGTATCCGTTCATGATATTATAAGTCTGACAAAGAAAGTTTCTCCAAACTTAAAGACAGATAGTAATCTTGAAATTAATGCATTTGAGAAATATTTGATTTCAAAAGGTTTAACATTAAATACATTGTTCAGTAGTGAAAGATTTCTTCCTAAATCGCAAAAAAAAAGAATTCAATTTTATTATTCTAATTTCAAAGTTCTGAATTCACTTATTTCGGATAACACTATTTTATTGTCAAATCAACCTGATCATTATGTTTACTGGTTAGCAAGTGAGTTAACTTTATATAAAGGAGGTCTCTTCTTTGGTTTTTCACTTGTTGGACGACCATCAATGTGGACGCAGGTCCTTAAAGACGGTAATACTTCGTTTGATACATATTCCGCAACCCAAGAACACATAGAATTTGCTAAAAATGAAATTCAGAATATTATTAGAGGGGCAACTATAGGTTATATGAAGAAAGATAAGCCTAGTTTTAATTTAATGAAACCTATTCTTTCAAGAATTAATTATTTTAGGGAGAAAGCCTATGGGAACTATTTTCTGGATTATTTTAATTTCTTCGGGAGGTTTCATTTGATTTATGAATATTTCAAATATAGGTTAATTTTAAACGAGGTTGATCACAAGTGTTTGGAAGATTTAGAAGGAAGGAAGATAGTATATTTGGCCCTGCATATGCAGCCAGAGGCTAGCACTTCCGTATATTCCCCCTTTTTTAAGGATCAGCTATTTTGGATTGAAGCAGTTATTAAATCTCTTCCTCAGGATTACACACTTGTGGTAAAAGAAAATCCAAAAATGCATGGAAAACACTCTAAGAGTTTTTATTTAGAATTACAAAAATATCCTAATTTGGTTTGGATTACACCAGAAACCGATAGTCTTGAACTAGTAAGGAAAAGTGATCTTGTATTATCAATCACTGGTACTGTTGCGATTGAGGCGTTGGCTTTAGGTAAAAAAGTTGTTTTGTTTGGGCATCCTCCATTTGCATCTTTTTTTAAAGAATTGTGGTGCGTGAATAATATTAATGATTTGGTCAGGATATTATCTGAGGCATTGTCAGCTAATGTGCCGTCAATTGAGAATTTTGAAAAAGAATTTGCCAGCTATATTGCGAATTTAGTACCGGATAGTTTTTTAAAGCAAAAAGATATTACCGGGGCAATGACTATTCCTTACAAGGAATCTTTTTATCATTATGTTAAAGATTCTCTAAATTCCGAAATGTAAAAGTACAATTCTTAATCTTATCAGTTAAAGTTACTTTTTATCATTATTTCTTGGAATAACATAATTGTTAGAATTGTCAAGAGCATATGACCGATAGTTTAAGAAATTGGTTTTATTTGTTTGAAAAAAAGATTGTGATTTGTGTATTTAATATAGGGAAAATTCATTAACACTAAAGCGATATATTTTAATTTGTTATATGGTATATAATAATAGGTGGGGATTGAAAGTTGCTAGGTTAAATTATATTTTTGTTTTCTTTATGGTTTTGGTTTCAGGGACACCATTAATATATAAAAACAAAATTAATTATGCCTTATTAATGATTGTTATAGTTACTTATTCAATCATCTGGTTGAACAAGCGTATGCCCTTAGTTCCATATTATACTATCAAAACATTTGCTCTGACTTTTATATCTATTTATCTTCTTCAGTTTTTTATTTTAGGGGATGCATCTTGGTTAGGATTGATCAACAATCTCTTAAAAATGTTTTTCTTTAGCTTCGTTGTATTTTTATTAGATGGAAAGTTCAAATACTATTACTTTAATGTAATGTTTTATTTGAGCCTTATTGGGTTGATTTATTTGAGTTGGTCTGCTATTACAGGGATTATTATTGACCTTATTCCAGAAGGAGGTGTGACTAATTTG
>DHQH01000005.1:0-2403 GCA_002410125.1 Alphaproteobacteria bacterium UBA5343 | reverse complement strand
AGGTGTGACTAATTTAATCATAGCAAATTTTGAGACAGAAAGATGGAGGAATAGCGGTCCTTTTTGGGAACCGGGAGCGTATGGTGGTTATTTAATGCTTATCCCTTTATTTTTTTTAAATGAATTAGATTATTTTAAACATCATAAGTTTAAGACTGCCGTTCTAATTTTAAGTCTTTTAAGCACTATGAGTACGACGGCTTATCTTGCATTTGGAATATATTTTGGATATTTGACCTTAAAATCCAAGTTGAAAATACTGTTGGTTCCAGTTTTTTTATTATTCAGTATTGTTGTATATTCTGAATTTTCTTTTTTAAAAGAAAAGATTTTATCCGAGATTGAACGGGCAGAAACTCTTGATGCAGAATACCATGGACAGCGTTTTGCTGTTTTGCATTTTGACTTACACTACATCCAAAAGCATCCTTGGATTGGAAATGGGTTTCTTGAATCAACAAGATATTCAGATCATCTCTATTTGATAGATGCCTTTCGTAATGATGAGGTTGAAGGACATGGAAATGGTTTTTCTAATTTCATTGCTAGTATGGGATTAATCACTTTTTTTATGTATTTTATGTTAATATACAATAAAAATAAGTCGTATATGAAAAAAAGTGATTTGTTTTTTTATATGGGAATGATTGCGCTTCTCTTAAATGGCGAGCAGTTTTTATATTATCCTATTTACTTAGGATTACCTTTTTTAAGTTTAAAGAGAATTGATAAAGTTAATGAAGAGAATAGCAGTACTTTTAACGGTTCATAATAGAAAAAAGAAAACATTAGGTTGTTTAAGTAATTTATTTTTAAATGTATCGAATAGTAATGCTTCCGTTGACGTATTCCTAACTGATGATGGTAGTACAGATGGGACAAGAGAAGCAATTTATCAAGACTATCCGCAAGTTAGGGTTATTATAGGAGATGGGAACTTATACTGGAACCGTGGAATGCATTTGGCCTGGCGAAAAGCATTAAGTGATGGAGAATATGATTATTTTTTGTGGCTAAATGATGATACTATTTTGAAGAATAATGCGATATTTGAATTATTGCGAATGTCAAAAAATCATCAGAATGCTATCATTGTTGGTTCAACCTCGGAATATGGAAATGAAGTGCGAATAAGTTATGGTGGACGGAAGTGTGAAAGAAACTTTCCTTTAATTCAACCGGATAAAGAAAAAGCTCTTCCATGCGATACATTTAATGGTAATATTGTATTAGTCCCTCGGCATGTACAAAAAAAAGTTGGAATATTGGATCCTTATTTTAGACATTCATTTGGTGATATTGAATATGGGTTACGAGCAAAAAGACATGGTGTTTCTTCGTTCATTGCTCCTGGTGTTTTGGGAACCTGTGAAAGGGATAAGCCTGTTCCAATATTTCGTAAAAAAGGTATCCCTTTAATTAAACGATATAAATTACTTTATACTCCTCTAGGGTTTAATCCCCAAGAGGATTTTTATTTAAATAAAAAATACTTCTCATTGGTGAACAGTATTTGGTGGTTCATCAAGGTTCATATAAACGTTTTGTTTACAAAGTAAGAGGAATGGATGTAAAATTCTCTTTTATTATTCCGCATAAGAATACTCCAGGGTTATTAGAAAGATGTATTAATAGCATTCCTAACAGAAAGGATCTTGAGATTATTATTATTGATGATGCAAGTGATAATGGTATCGTTGATTTTGATAATTTTCCTGGAAAGCAGGATAGCCGTGTTAGAATTATTTATTCAAAGGAGGGGAAAGGGGCAGGAGCTGCTCGTAATTTGGGGATAGCTCATGCTAGGGGGAAATGGGTTATATTTTCTGATGCCGATGATTTTTTTAATTTTTGTATTAAAGATATTCTTGAAGAGTACAAAGACGATAATTCTGATATTGTATTTTTTAACGCTAATAGTGTTGATACTGAATTTTATACAAATTCTGATAGGTCTCTTCAGTTGAATTACTTTATTCGACTTTTCAAGAAAGATAAAGACAAAGGTACTAGGCTTTTAAAGTTTAGGTTTGGAGAACCTTGGGCAAGAATGATTAATCTACAATTTATTAAAAAACATAATATTCGATTTGATGAAGTAATTGTACATAATGATACTATGTTTGCTCTGAATGTTGGTTTTTTCTCAAACTCGATTCTGGTTGACCAAAGAGCAATTTATTGTTGTACCACAAGGGAAAATTCTTTAAGCTTTTCAACTTCTTCCCACAAAAGATTAACTCGAATTTATGTTTTTGGGCGCGTTGAAAGATTTTTTCTTAAGAAAAACATAAATCTATCGATCATAAATAAACATATCATCTCCTTAACTTATTTCTTGTTTTTTGAATATTCAAATTTTCGTGAAGGAGTATTGATTTTAAAGAATCTTGGTTTTAAGAA
>DHQH01000040.1:18452-18666 GCA_002410125.1 Alphaproteobacteria bacterium UBA5343 | reverse complement strand
AAGGTTGTTAAAGGTGGTCGTAATTTCTCATTTGCTGCAGTTGTTGTAGTTGGTGATCAAAAAGGTCGTGTTGGGTATGGTAGTGGTAAAGCTAAGGAAGTTCCTGATGCTATTTCTAAAGCTACTAACATGGCTAAGAAAAACTTAATTAGAGTTCCTCTTAGAGAAGGTAGAACATTACATCATGATATTAATGGTAGATATGGTGCTGGTA
>DHQH01000040.1:17489-18204 GCA_002410125.1 Alphaproteobacteria bacterium UBA5343 | reverse complement strand
AATGGTAGATATGGTGCTGGTAAAGTAACTCTTAGATCTGCTCCATCTGGTACTGGTATTATTGCTGGTGGTCCAATGAGGGCTGTATTTGAAGCTCTTGGTGTGCAAGATGTGGTTGCTAAATCTCAAGGTACTCAAAATCCTTATAACATGATTAAAGCTACTTTTGATGCTTTATCTGGTGTTAATTCTCCTAGAATGATTGCTGCTAAAAGAAATAAAAAAGTTGGTGATATTGTTTCTAGAAGGGAAACTGGAGCAGCTAAAGTTGCTGTTGAGGAGGCTTAATTATGGCGAAAACAGAGAAAAAAACAGTTGTTGTTACTCAAGTTAAAAGTCCAATTGGTAGACCAAAAGACCAAAGAGCTACTTTGGTTGGTTTAGGACTTAACAAAATGCATAAAACTGTTGAGCTAGAGGATACTCCTTCTGTTAGAGGTATGATTAGAAAAGTTAGTCATCTTGTAAAAGTTGAAGGCGAATAATTCATTTGGGGCTATTCTTTTTATAGCCCTAGATAATATTTAATTTAAGATAATAGGTATCAGAAAATGAAATTAAATGAAATTAATGATAACAAAGGTGCTCGCAAGGATAGAACAAGAGTTGGTCGTGGGATTGGTTCTGGTAAAGGTAAGACTTGTGGAAGAGGTATTAAAGGTTACAAATCAAGAAGTGGTTCTTCAGTGAACGGTTTTGAAGGTGGTCAAATGCC
>DHQH01000040.1:16374-17314 GCA_002410125.1 Alphaproteobacteria bacterium UBA5343 | reverse complement strand
GTTTTGAAGGTGGTCAAATGCCTATTTATAGAAGACTTCCAAAAAGAGGTTTTAAAAATCCTTTCAAGAAAGAATTCACAGTTATCAATTTAGATGTTATTCAAGAAGCTGTTAGTGCTGGTAAAGTAGATGCTGCTAAAGAAATTAATGCAGAAGTTTTACTTAAAGCTGGTGTTATTGGTAAAGTTCTTGATGGCGTTAGAGTTCTTGCTAGAGGTAAAGTAAGTGATAAGCTTACTATAAAAGTTGCTGGAGCTTCTAAAGCTGCTGTTGAAGCAGTGGAAAAAGCTGGTGGTAAATTAGAACTTATCAGTGATAAATAATTTTTATTAATCTAAAGCTACCAGCTTTGTCTGGTAGCTTAGAATTGTTTGGAAAGAATAAAAATGGCAACACTTTCAGAAAAATTAGCAGCAGGTATGGATATGTCTGCAATCTCAAAGGCAGAAGAGTTACAAAAAAGATTATGGTTTACTGTTCTGGCTTTAATTGTTTTTAGATTAGGTACTTTTATCCCACTTCCAGGGATAGATCCAATAATATTAAAAGACATTTTTTCAAAAAATTCTGGTGGAATTTTAGGAATGTTTAATATGTTTGCTGGTGGTGCTTTGGCTAGGATGACAATTTTTGCACTTAATATTATGCCTTATATTTCGGCAGCAATTATTATTCAGCTTGGTCAAGCAGTGTTACCGTCTCTTGCAGCTATTAAAAAAGAAGGTGAAGCAGGTCAAAGAAAACTTACTCAATATACTAGGATATTGACAGTTATTATTACTATGATTCAAGGTTATGGTATTGCGGTTGGTTTAGAAAAAATTACAGGTAATGCAGGTGTTTCTGCTGTTATTAATCCTGGGTTTATTTTTAAGTTTACAACAGTGGTATCTTTAGTTGGTGGTACAATGTTTATTGTGTGGTTGGGTGAACAAATTAC
>DHQH01000040.1:15925-16160 GCA_002410125.1 Alphaproteobacteria bacterium UBA5343 | reverse complement strand
TGTGGTTGGGTGAACAAATTACAGCTCGTGGAGTTGGTAATGGTTCTTCTTTAATCATTACTGTTGGTATCATTGCTAGTATCCCTGCAGCTCTTGCTCAAACTTTTGAGTTGGGTAGAGTTGGCTCGCTATCTTTTGGGGTTATTTTTGGTTTGTTGTTTATGGTTCTTGCACTTATTTATGTGATTGTTTATGTGGAGAGAGCTCAAAGAAGAATTATAATTCAATATCCAAA
>DHQH01000040.1:14056-15677 GCA_002410125.1 Alphaproteobacteria bacterium UBA5343 | reverse complement strand
GAATTATAATTCAATATCCAAAAAGACAACAAGGTAATAGAATGAGCATGGGTGATAGCTCTCACTTACCATTGAAGATTAATCCAACAGGTGTTATTCCACCAATCTTTGCTAGTTCATTGTTATTACTTCCTATGACAATTGCAAGATTGTCTTCAGAATCTGGTCCAGATTGGGTTGCTAATTTAAGTAGTTTACTTGGACATGGAAAGCCTTTATATTTATTTTTATATGCGGCTTTGATAATATTTTTTACATTCTTCTATACTGCTGTGGTATTTAATCCTGATGAAACAGCTGATAATTTGAAGAAACATGGTGGTTTTGTTGCAGGTATTAGACCTGGTAAAAATACTGCTGAATATTTTGATTATGTAGTTACAAGACTTACAGTTTTGGGTGCATTTTATTTGGCGATGCTTTGTATATTACCAGAGATATTAATTGCAAAACTTTCTGTTCCATTCTTCTTAGGAGGAACAACCCTTCTTATCGTGGTGCAAGTTACTATGGATTTTGTAGCTCAGCTTCAATCTCATTTGATTGCACATCAATATGAAGGTCTGATTAAAAAATCTTCTTTAGCTAGAGGTAAAGGTAAAAGAAGATGAGTAAAATTGTAGTTTTTACTGGGGCTCCTGGTTGTGGTAAAGGAACACAGGCTAGGATCTTAAAAGATAAATGTGGTATTCCTCATTTATCAACTGGTGAGATGTTAAGGGATGCTGGTAAGGCTGGAACCAAACTTGGTTTGGAGGCAAAAGCATTAATTGATAAAGGTAATTTAGTTCCTGATGAAATGGTTACAAAACTAATTTCAGAACGAATCGGGCAAGAAGATTGTAAAAATGGATTTATTTTGGATGGTTATCCAAGAACATTACCTCAAGCAAAAGTTTTAGGCGAAATGTTTGAGAAAATGGGACTAATGTTAGATGCTGTTATTGATATTCAGGTTCCTGATGAAATAATAGCAGAGAGAATTTTAGGTAGATATGCTTGTCAAAAATGTGGTGCTGGTTATCACGACAAATTTATCCAACCTAAGGTTTATGGCGTGTGCGATCATTGTGGTGGCACAGAATTTGTAAGAAGAATCGATGATAATAGAGCAACGGTTTCAACAAGATTGACAAAATATAGAGCATTAACAATGCCTATACTTCCTTACTTTGAAGAAAAAGGTAAGTTGTTTTGTATTGATGGGACAGGTTCTATTGATGCGGTTAGTAAAAAAGTAGAAGCGGTAATTGGGTTATAAAAAGGCTTTTGAGACAAAAGATATAATATCTTTTTGTTTTATTGTGACTTTTGAAAAGATTTGTTGACAAAATAAAAAATCTTTCTATAATCCGCTTACGGTTTGTTTAAAATTTAATTAAAATTGTATAACTTATAAAGAATGGAGAGTTAATTTGGCTCGTATAGCAGGTGTAAATATTCCAACACAAAAAAGAGTTGAAATCGCATTGACTTATATTTTTGGTATTGGAGCAACAAGAGCAAAGGAAATCTGTCAAAAATTAGGTATTCCTTGCGAAAGAAGAGTTCATCAACTAACAGATGATGAAGTATTAAAAATTAGAGAAACTATCGACACAGATTATGTTGTTGAGGGTGG
>DHQH01000040.1:13639-13834 GCA_002410125.1 Alphaproteobacteria bacterium UBA5343 | reverse complement strand
CAGATTATGTTGTTGAGGGTGAACTTCGTCGTGAAGTTGGAACTAATATTAAAAGATTGATGGATCTTGGGTGTTACAGAGGTCTTAGACATCGTATGGGGTTACCAGTTAGAGGGCAAAGCAGTAAAACTAATGCTAGAACTCGTAAGGGTAGAAAGAAAACTGTTGCTGGTAAAAAGAAATAATTAATAAATA
>DHQH01000040.1:6914-13407 GCA_002410125.1 Alphaproteobacteria bacterium UBA5343 | reverse complement strand
AAGAAATAATTAATAAATAAGGAAAAAATAAATGGCTAAAGCGGTGTCATCAAGAGTTAAAAAGAAAGAAAGAAAAAATATCACATCGGGTGTGGCTCATGTGAATTCTACTTTCAATAATACAAGAATCACAATTACTGATGCTCAAGGAAATGCAATTTCTTGGTCAACAGCTGGTGCACAAGGTTTTAAAGGTTCTCGTAAATCTACTCCTTATGCTGCACAGATTGCTGCTGAAGATGCTGGTAAAAAAGCACAAGAGCATGGTATGAAAACTTTAGAAGTTGAAGTTAAAGGTCCAGGTGCTGGTAGAGAAGCAGCTTTAAGAGCTCTTCAATCTATTGGTTTTACAATCACAGCTATTAAAGATGTGACTCCTGTTCCTCATAACGGTTGTCGTAAGAAAAAGAAAAGAAGAGTTTAATAACTCTTTTATGTGGTTAGTGTGCGGCTGTTAAAAAGTCGCACCAAAATTTTTTTTTAGTATAATGCATTTTTATGCAAGATTAGAGGGCTCATCAAGTGATTCAAAAAAATTGGCAAGAACTTATTAAACCATCTAACTTAGAAGTTGTTGCAGGCAGTGTTCCTGGCAAAAAAGCTAAAGTGGTGGTTGAACCTTTAGAAAGAGGTTTTGGTTTAACATTGGGTAATGCGTTAAGAAGAGTATTACTTTCTTCTCTACAAGGTGGTGCAGTAACCGCTATCAAAATTGATGGCGTGCTTCATGAGTTTTCATCTGTTGAAGGTGTTAGAGAAGATGTAACAGAAATAGTACTTAATGTGAAAGGACTCGCAATTGCAGTCCATTCTGAAGGTACTAAAATGATGAATTTAAGTGCAACTGGCCCATGTGTTGTTACAGCAGATATGGTCAAAGCAGGTCATGATGTTGAAATTATTAATGGTGATCATGTAATTTGTACTTTAGATGCTGGAGCTAGCATCAATATGGAACTTACAGTAAATACTGGTAAAGGTTATGTTCCTGCAGCTCAAAACAGAACTAGTGATATGCCAATTGGAGTTATTCCAGTTGATGCAATTTATTCACCAGTGAAAAAAGTATCTTATAAAATTGAAAATACAAGGGTTGGTCAAGTAACAGATTATGACAAATTAACTCTTGTTGTAGAAACAAACGGTGTTGTTACTCCAGAAGATGCTGTTGCATTGGCAGCAAGAATTCTTCAAGAGCAATTAAAAACATTTGTTAACTTCGAAGAACCAGAAGCAGAAGAAGTTGAAGAAAAAGATGAATTACCATTTAACAAAAATCTTCTTAAGAAAGTTGAAGAACTTGAACTTTCAGTTCGTTCTGCAAACTGTCTTAAAAATGATGCAATTGTTTACATCGGTGATCTTGTTCTTAAAACAGAAGCTGAAATGCTTAGAACTCCAAACTTTGGTCGTAAATCATTAAACGAAATCAAAGAAGTTCTAGCAAAAATGGGCTTACATTTAGGTATGGATGTTCCTGAATGGCCTCCTGAAAATATTGAGGAGTTGGCTCGTAAGGTAGATGATAGTTTTTAATCAATTTTAATTGATTAAAAACAAATAAAAAAAGCCTCCTGATTGGGAGGCTTTTTTTGTTGTTTTGCTTATTTTTTCAGTAATTTATTATTGACTTTATATGGTGGGGGTGTTACAAAACAGCAACTTAAAAGCTCCATGGGGGAGCGAATCGTTTAATTCACTGTATGGTGGTTAGATGATGTGTGTTATCAACTTCATCAATTGAAGGTAAAAATAGAGAAAGGAAAGTCTAATGAGACACGGAATGAAACACAGAAAATTTGGTAGAACTAAAGCTCACAGAAAAGCTATGTTTGCAAACTTAGTAAATGCTTTAATTACTCATGAGCAAATCAAAACAACTCTACCTAAAGCAAAAGACATGAGAACAGTTGCTGATAAAATGATTACATTAGCAAAAGATGGCTCACTTCATGCAAGAAGACAAGCTATTGCATATTTAAGAGATGAAAAAGTTGTTGCAAAACTTTTCTCTGTTTTAGGTGAGAGATATAAATCTAGAAATGGTGGATATACAAGAGTATTAAAAGCTGGTTTTAGACATGGTGATTGTGCTCCTGTTGCATTTATTGAATTAGTTGACAGAGATGTTAATGCTAAAGGTGCAGAAGACAAAATCAGAGTTCAAGCTGAGAGAGAAGCTGCTGCAGCTGCTGAATCATCTAAATAGTATTTACTTTAGATATTAGTTTTGGAAAAGAGTGGTTATTTAACCACTCTTTTTTTGTGCCTTAATTTAATTGAGTTGAATTTTTGTATTATGCTTTTATAATAAATATGTTTTTCTACGTTATGTACGAGGTTGATATGTCTAAAAAAATCATGTGGGTGTTAGTTCTTATTCTTGGAATTTTCTTAGTGATTAAAGGTTTTACAATTAATGATGCAAATAGTGCAGAGAAAAAAGAAGTTAAAAGAATCGGTGTTATTTTACCCCTTAGTGGCCCTAAGGCATATTTGGGTGTGACTGCTAGGAAGGCTGCAGAGATTTCACTTAATAAGCTAAATAAAGCGGCAAAGAAATATAAATATGAGATTGTTTTTGAAGATGATCAAATGGAATCAAAAAGAACAGCTCTTGCATATAATAAATTAGTGAATATCGATAAAGTTGATACGATTGTTTCATGGTCTTCTAATTCTGGTAATGTGGTTTCACCATTGGCTGAAAAAAATAAGATTGTACATTTTGGAATGGGGGTAGATAAGAAGCCGGCAATTGGGAAATATAATTTTACTAATTGGTCGCAGCCAGAAGATTTTATGTATAAAATGACAGAGCAGTTTAATAAGAATAAGATTAAAAATATCTCATTAGTTTATTTAAATCATAGTGGTCCTAAGGCTATGAGAGATGAGTTTATAAAACAAGTTAATAAAGCAAATATGAATTTAGTGTCTTTGAGTTCTTTTGCTGCAGAAGAGAGAAATTATAGACAAGAAATTAGTAAGATATTAGCTAGTAATCCAGATATCGTGACTATATTTTTATATTCGCCAGGTTTCGAGGTGTTTACAAAGCAGTTAAGGGAGCTGGGATATAAAGGTGATATTACAACAGTTTTTTATGCTAATTTTGTAACCGATAAATCTATTATTAAAGATATGTGGTATGTTGATAATTTAGATTTAGAAGAGAATTTCAAAAAAGAATTAGCAAAAAGAACCGGTAATGATGCAAGTTTTGGAGCTAGTAATATCTATGATATTATAGCGATGTTAGGACAAGGTTTTGAAAATCTATCAGATGGTGAAGAGTTGGTCGATGTAATTATGAAGATTAAGAAATTTAATGGAGTGTCAGGCAAATTGACGCAAGATAGTGAAGGGATTTTCCATTCTCAAACTATTATTAAGAGAGTGAAGTAAGAATATGAAATATAATAAGGACTATATAAAGAAATGAGAAAGATTAAAGACGGATATATAAAAGTTGATGATATTCATGAAGTTTATTATGTAGAATATGGAGATCCAAATGGGCAACCAGTTTTGATGTTTCATGGTGGACCAGGGTCTAGGTTTAAGAAAACATATGCTAATGGTAAAGATAAGTTTAGAGTGATTGCTTTTGATCAAAGAGGATGTGGTAAGTCAAAGCCAAGGGGTGAGATAAAAGCTAATAATACTCAGAATCTTTTAAGTGATGTTGATAAAATTTTAGATAAATTAGGCATTGATAAAGTGATTGTGATGGGGGCATCTTGGGGCTCTACTATGGCTTTGCTTTATGCTCAACATAATCCAAAGCGAGTGAGTAATATATTTGTAGCAGCAGTGTTTTTGGGTAGGAAAAAAGATGATGAGTGGATATTAAAACATTCTCAGACAATTTATCCTGATTATTATGATAAATTTATAAGTAATATTCCAGTTGATAAGAGAGATGATATTTCTGTATATTTATTTGATAGAATCCAAAATGGTGACTTTAAAGAAAAGAAAAAAGTTGCAGAAGTTATGAGTAATTATGAATATGCTTTAATGCTAAATGAGCCTGATAAATTTGATTTTGTGGAAGATGCAGATGAAGAAACAATTGGAGACACTAAGATATATTTACATTTTATGGTGAATGAATGTTTCTTAAATGAAAAAAATGGAATTATGAATAATCTTGATAAAATTGGGCATATTCCGACTGTGATTGTACAGGGTAGAGTTGATATGTGTTGTCCTTTAATACAGGCTTATGAATTGCATAAGGGATTGAAAAATTCAGAACTTATTATTGTGAATAGGGAGAATCACAAAAGTAAGAAGGTGAGTCTAATATTAACTGACAAACTAAATGGTCTTCGTCTTTTGCACCACTAATCGTAATTTTTCGAATATTTTGCTCAAGTCATTTAGTATTTCTAAAATCAATCGCAAAATTTCTTAAATTACTTCTATTGGCACAAAATCCATCAGACCTTGAGAGTGAGGGTGATGGGTTGTTGGGATCTGTAGGAAGTCAAAATTAAAAAAGGGAAATTATAATGGATAATGTTACAAGAGTTGGGCTTGGGATTTATATATTAAATGAGAAAAAGCAAATTCTTTTAGGATATAGAACTTGGAAGCATGCTCCAGATGTTTGGTCGGCTCCTGGTGGAAAACTCGATTTTATGGAAGATTTTGAGGATGGAGCTATTAGAGAAGCTAAAGAAGAAACAAATTTAGATATAAAGAAAGAAGATGTAAGAATTATAGGGGTGACAAATGATAAGCACACAAAAGAGAATATTCATTTTACAACTATTCATATGGTCGCAGATAAATATGAAGGAGAGTTAAAAACTATGGAGCCTCATAAGTTTAAGGAATGGAAATGGTTTGATTTAGATGCAATCCCTAATGAATTGCTAGAGGCTTGTAGGTTGTTTTTTTCTGAGTCTAAGAATTTAGATAAGTTGCTTGATGGTGGATATTCTATATAGTAGCGAGATTGCCACGAGCTAAAGCTCTCGCAATGACGGTCTTAGGTTTAGAATTATTTTTGTTTCTTAATCCAAATATTTTTTGCGAATCGAATGGTTAAGGTGGATAAGAAAAAACCTAAAGTTGGAATGATTGCGTTAATAAAAGGTTTTACAATTTCTAGGCTATACATTGTTATTACAACAAAGATATAAGTTATAATGCAAATAAGTAACTTTCTAGTTTTTGAAGTTTCCCATGCTTTATCTAGTTCTACTCTTTTGTTGCGAGCTTTTATTTCTATAATTTCATCTTGAATATTCATATTTTGTTCTTTTCTTTTGTTTCTTTTTAGTTTAATGTTTGTATTATTATTTTATATCTTGTTTTGGAGATGTTCAAATGAAAAAAATAATTGTTATTGTTTTAGTTGTTGCAGCTATCTGGTTGGTTGTTGCGAATCCTTTTAAATCAGAAACAGAATCTAAAAAAGAAGTTATAAAAATTGGAGCTACTCTTCCATTAACAGGAGATGTTGCTCATATTGGTACAATGGTTAAAAAAGCGATGGAATTGGCTGTAAAAGATGCTGGAGAAACTAAATTTGATTATGAGTTGATTTTTGAAGATGACCAGCAAAAGCAAATACAAGCTAATCTTAATACAGTTAAATTATTTAATATAGATAAGGTGGATGCAATTATTTCTATGTGGGATATGTATTCAATAGTAAGTCCTAAGGCAGAAATGGCTAAGAAAATTCACTTTGCTTGCACATTTGGCAGTAATGCGGCTAAGGGAGAATATAATTTTAATAGTTATACTCAGACAGGTGAGCATTTTGAAACTCTTTATAATCATATGAAAAAAGAGGGTATTAAAAATATAGCCTTCATACATGGAAAATACTCAGGTTCATTTGAACAAGTTGATGAGTTAGAAAGACTTTTTGCAAAGACTGATATTGATGTTGTGGTAAGAGAAACCTATAATCCTGGTCTAAAAGATTTTAGAATGCTAATTAATAAATTAGAATCGCTAAAGACAATAGATTTATATTATATAATTGGAGTTCCGCCAGAACCATTTCTTTTTGTTAAGCAATATAGGGAATTAACTGGTAAGAATAATGTGACCTCTATTGATGCTTTTTATGAGGCAGAAGATAGAAATATATTTAATGATATGTGGTATGTGGAATCATCATTTGGAACAGAAGAATTTATAGAGAAGTTTAATCGTGATACAGGTCATGAAACACAACCTTGTACGGCTAATATTTATGATGCAGTTTCACTTTTAATTTATGGTTATGAGAGAGTTGGGGTAGATGGTATGAAGCCTGATAATAAATTGGTGGTTAAGGCGATAAAAGAAAAAGATAAATATGATGGTGCTTTGGGTGAATTTACAGTAGATGGTGATGGGTTGATTCATTCTAAAGCATATCTGAAAAAGGTGATTAATGGAAAATCGGTGTCTTTGTCTTTTTAGCTAAATCACATCGTCTTCATCTCCAAATCAGAAGACCCAAGTACTAATTTGTACTAGG
>DHQH01000040.1:6369-6707 GCA_002410125.1 Alphaproteobacteria bacterium UBA5343 | reverse complement strand
CCAAGTACTAATTTGTACTAGGATTTCTGATTTCCTTGGATATAATGCACCTTATCAAAAAAATCCATCAGACATTATGGGAAAGAGATATATTAAAATGAAAAAACGGGAATATAATAATGAATAGTTTATTTGCAGGGCAAGTTAATAGACCGCTTGCTGATAGGTTAAGACCTCAAAAAATTGAAGATGTGGTTGGGCAATCTCATTTATTGGATGAAGGTAAGCCTCTTTCTCGTATGCTTGATTCTAAAAATATTACTTCCTTTATTTTGTGGGGACCTGCTGGTTGTGGTAAGACGACTATTGCTAAACTGTTAGCAGATTATACAGATAAT
>DHQH01000040.1:0-6152 GCA_002410125.1 Alphaproteobacteria bacterium UBA5343 | reverse complement strand
TCTATTAACTTGCCCTGCATCAGCTATTTTTTCTGGGGTAGCGGATTTAAAGAAAGTTTTCGAATCGGCTAAATTAAGACGAGATATGCATGGGCGAGGGACTATTCTTTTTGTTGATGAGATACATCGTTTTAATAAATCTCAACAAGATGGCTTTTTACCTTATGTTGAAGATGGAACAATTATTTTAATTGGAGCAACAACAGAAAACCCTTCTTTCGAATTAAACTCTGCTCTTCTTTCTCGTTGTCAGGTGTTTACCCTTAATCGTTTGGATGGAAATGGTTTTGAAAAACTAATAGAGCGAGCAGAGGCAGAAGAAGATAAGAAATTACCACTTGATGAGGAAGCACGAATCGCTTTGAAAAATATTGCAGATGGCGATGGTCGTTATTTCTTAAATATGGTTGAAGCTATTTATAATTTAGCTAAAGAAGATGAAATAGTAAATAGCGAAAAATTATTTGAAATGGTGAAGAGAAGAAAACCCGTTTATGACAAAGGGCGAGATGGGCATTATAATTTAATTTCTGCAATGCAAAAATCGATTAGAGGGTCAGATGTGGATGCTGCACTTTATTGGACAGCGAGAATGGTTGATGCAGGTGAAGACCCTAGATATATTTTTAGAAGATTATCAATTATTGCAACAGAAGATATTTCTCTGGCTGATCCAAATGCGATTAATATTGCGATGTCTTCTTGGCAAGCTTTTGAAAGGTTAGGTATGCCAGAGGGTAGGTTAGCATTGTCACAATTAGTGATTTATTTAGCTACAGCTCCAAAGTCTAATTCATCTTATAAGGCTTGGGCAAAAGCGATGGATTTAGCAAAACAGACAGGATCTTTAATGCCTCCAAAACATATATTAAATGCTCCTACTAAAATGATGGCTGAGCTTGGATATGGTGACGGTTATCAGTATGACCATGATGCAGAAGATGGTTTTTCTGGGCAAAATTTTTTCCCAGATGAGATGGGTAGAACTATGCTTTATCGTCCGATTGAGAGAGGGTTTGAGAGGCAGATTGCGAAGCAGTATAATTATTATGAGAATCTGCGTAGAGAAAGGAAGAGTAAAAAATGAATTGGGGTTTGATTGGAGCTGTAGCTACTGGTGGAGCAATTGGTAGTGTGTTTAGATATATTGTGAGTGTTAAAATCTCACAGATAGTGGTATCTGGTTTCCCTTGGGGAACTTTTGCTGTTAATGTGATCGGTGCTTTTTTTATGGGAGTGGTTGTGGGGTTAGTATCTGAAAAGATACAAATCTCTCAAGAGTTAAGAGTTCTAATTACTGCTGGGGTGCTGGGTAGTTTTACGACTTTTTCAACTTTTTCTTTAGAGCTGGTGAATTTAATGGAAAATAAATTATTTGGCATTAGTGCATTATATCTTTTATCTTCAGTTATTGTGGGTATATTATGTTTGATGGCAGGGTTATATTTAGTGAGAGGATTGGCTTGATTATGAGCAATTTAAAAATTGTAAAAGTAAAAGAAGATGATGATGGAATGAGATTGGATAGATGGTTTAAAAATTATTATCCTGAAATGCCAATTTCTATGCTCAATAAATTATGTCGAAAAAAGCAAGTTAAAGTAGATGGTAAAAAAGTTGAAGCTAAAACTAAATTAGAATCGGGGCAAGAGGTTAGATTTTCATTGTCTAATATGAGCTATGAGGAACGACCAAAGGTAAACAAAGTAAAAGCTCTAAGTGATAAAGATATTGAGTTTATTCAAGATTTAGTGATTTTTAAGGATAAAAACATTATTGCTATTAATAAGCCAAGTGGAATTGCTGTGCAAGGTGGAACCAATACGAATCGTCATATTGATGGGATGTTAGATGGTCTGAAATTTGAGAATATTGATAGACCGAGATTGGTTCATCGAATCGATAAAGATACTAGCGGTATTTTGCTTTTGGCTAGGAATAGGAAATATGCAGAGATATTAACCAAAGCATTTAAAGATCATGATCTACAAAAAACTTATTTGGCAATTTGTTATAATGTGCCTGAACAAATGGAAGGTGTTTTTTCTGCTCCTTTGGCAAAATTAAATATTAAAGGTAATGAAAAAA
Organism: Alphaproteobacteria bacterium UBA5343; assembly: GCA_002410125.1. GTDB lineage: Bacteria > Pseudomonadota > Alphaproteobacteria > RF32 > UBA5343 > UBA5343. Next base: position 4,064 of record DHQH01000040.1, on the reverse strand, counting down.
TGATGGTGGATTATGATGAAGGTAAGAAAGCGGTTACAGAGTTAAAAGTGTTAGATAAGATTGGTGGAAAATGTTCTTTATTAGAACTTCAGCTAATGACTGGTAGAACTCATCAACTAAGAGTTCATTGTTTGGAGATGAAATGTCCAATTATTGGGGATGGTAAATATAAGTTAAATGATAATATAATAAATATTAGCGATATTGATAATAAATTGCATTTACATGCTTGGAAAGTTGATTTATCCTTTGTTTATAAACAAAAAATGATTATTGAAGCTCCACTGCCAGAACATATGAAAAAATCGATTGATTATTTGGGGCTTGATTTTTAGGAGATAATAAATGAAGAAATTTTTGATATTTGGTGGTGTGTTTTTATCCATATTGGTTATTGCTGCAATAGCTGTGGTAGTAACATTAAAAAATATTGATATTAATGATTATAAATTAAAAATCGAATCTGCGGTAGAAGAAGTAACGAATCGTGATTTTACAGTTGCAGGTGAGATTGATTTAGATATTTCGCTTACTCCAAAAATTGTGGTTAATGATGTTATGTTGGCTAATCCTAGTTGGCTTAATGATAATTCTATGGTTTCTGTTGGCAAGGTTGAGGTGCAACTTGATTTATGGGGCTTATTATCAAAGCAATTAGTTATTTCAAAAATTTTAATTAAATCTCCAAAAATTATCTTAGTTAAGAATGAAGAGGGAATTGCTAATTGGCAATTTGATACTAAGAAGATTGATATAGATGTTGATGGTGAGAAAGTTGATATTGTTATTGAAGAGGAAGCCCCCATAACTGATAAAAAAGACATTAAAGAATATCTGAAAATGTTAAATGTTAAGGCAGTTGAAATTAGTGGTGGTACAATCGCTTTTAGGGATGAAATGAGTTTTAATAAATTTAAGTTAGAGGTTAATAAATTTGAATTTTTATCTGATGGTTTAGATGGAGATATGATAGTAAATATAGATATTGTTTATGATGATAAACCTGTAAAGGTAAATAGCATATTATCTAGTATTAATGAGATTATTGATAATGATTATTTAAGTGTGAAGGTTGATGGGAAGGCGTTGGATTTTGATTTGGATATTGAGGGCGAGATAGAAGAACTAACTAGTAAGCCTATTTTTGATATGAAAATGAAGGCTGCAAATAAAGAAGTAAGTTTGGATGCTGTAGTTGATAATAAATATAGAGATTATAAGATTGTGATTAATGAGGCTGTGTTTAGAGGTAATGAAATTAATGGTGTGGTAGTTGTTAACCTTGATGGTAAAGTGCCAAATGTTAATGCTAAAATTAAATCATCAAAAATTGATTTGAGACCAGAAGATGAAAGAGATGCTAATAAGGCTGATGATAAAGAAAAAGATAAAAATAAAAATAAAAAAGAGACTAAAGATAATAAAATAGAAGTTAAAAAAGAAGCAGAGATAGAATCGAGAGTAGCTGATAAGAAATTACCCGTAGAACTATTAAATAAAGTTAATGCTAGCATTGATATTGATATTAGACAATTAATTGTGAATAAAGATATTGAAGCAGATTCTTTGAAAGTTTTGGCTAAGCTTAATGATGGAGTGTTAAATATTAATCCTATGGGGGTGCATATATTGGGGGCGGATATTGTATCAAATTTATATTATAATGCTAATGATTATAGCGCTGTTATGAAGGTAGAATCTGGTGAATTACAAATATCTGATATGGTAAACCTAAATAAAAATAAACATGTGATGAGAGATGGTAAAACTAAGATAGATATTAATTTATCTTCGGTTGGTAAAACTCTTGATAGACTGAAAAATAATTTATCAGGTAAGGTTTTTGTTCTAGTTAATGAAGGTATTGTTAAGAGTGAGGCAATTGCTAATTCTGGTAATGGGGTTGTTTCTGATGTTTATAAATTAATGGGAGCACATTTAGATGATGATGATGATATAGCGTTGTTATGTGCAGCTGTTAATGTGGATATTAAATCTGGAGTGTTTAATTTTAAGGATGGGATTAGCTTTAAATCAGATAAATTTAATGTGTTAGCTAATGGGGTAGTTAACTCTAGAGATGATAAATTAACCTTTTCTGTAAAACCTTATATTCATGATAAATCAGATAATAAAATAGCAGATGTTGTGTCGTCTTTAATGACGGTTAGCGGTAGTATTAAAAAGCCAGAGATTGTTATTGATGAAAAAGATTTGATAAAAAATATTGGGATGAATTTATTAAAAATTAATAATAATTTTGATCGTAAAAATCCTTGTTATACTAGTCTTAAAAATAGTAAATATAAAGAGTATTTTCCAGTTCCAACAGTAGAGGAAACTGACTATATCAAGAGCAGTGACAGTGATAAGTTAGATGCTAAGGATGTGATTAAGACTAATATTAAGAAGATAAATACTAAAGAAGTAGAAAAAGTGATTGATGATGCAAGTAAAGTTTTAGATAGTTTGGGTATATTTGCTAATTAGGAGATATTTTAGAATTATGAAAAAGTTTTTTAGCAAAGTTGAGGTTAAAAAAAATAAAGCTGGTTTTTATAGCATTGTTTTAGATGATAATGAGCTTTCTACTCCATCGAAAAAAGTTATGCAGTTCGATAGTGAGGAGTTAGCTAGGCTTGTTGCTAGTGAATGGGAAGTGCAAGGAGAAAAAATTAACCCTTATGAAATGCCAATAACTAGATTTGTAAATACTGCGATTGATAGGGTGGCGAATGCTAGATATGTATATATTTCGGAACTGAATGAATATCTTGATACAGATCTTCTATTATATCGAGCAAAAGAAGGTATGGAACTAAGAGATAAACAAGATAGAGAATGGCAACCTGTACTTGATTGGGTGAAACAAGAGTTTGAAGCGGAGTTTTTTCCAACTGATGACTTAGTGCCAATGGATCAAGAAGATGCAAGTAAGGCTAAGATAATAAAATATATTTCAAGCCTATCTGATTTTGGATTAACAACTGCTTATTTAATTTCAGCGAATACGGGGTCTGTTTTGCTTAGTGTTGCGATGTTGAAGGGTAAGTTAAATGCAGAACAAGTTTATGATATATCTTTGCTTGATGAGTTGTGGCAAGCTGAGTTATGGGGGAAGGATGAGGAAGCAGAAGAAAAAAGGGTAAAGATAAGGGCAGAACTAAATGCTCTAGAGAATTTCATTGATTCTATGGATACCTAATACAGAATTTGCGAATAATAAAAAATTCACGTATGAATCGCTATGCTAGAATTTTTGATTTTCTTAATTCTTATTATCTATCTAATATAATCCATGAAATGCAAGTGCAAAAAAAATTAATGTTGAGAATAAATAGTTAAGGTGATTGGATGGCAGAGAAAACCGCACATATAATCATAAAAGGTAAAGTCCAAGGTGTTTGGTATAGAGGTTGGGCAGTTGAAACAGCTCGAAAATTAGGACTATCTGGTTGGGTTAGAAATAGATTTGATAGAAGTGTTGAAATGATGATGTGTGGTGAAGAAGAAATAGTAAATGAGATGATAAAAAAATGTTATCAAGGTCCAAGTTTTGCTAAAGTTACTAAGATAGAGGTGGCTAGGGATTCGAGAAATGTGCCTGCTATTCAGAAATCTAGATTCTATCAATCTTCGTCTTTTTAGCCAAATCACATCATCTTCATCGATAAATTAGAAGATCCAAGTATTATTTATACTAGTATTTCTAATTTTCTTGAAGCTAATGCACCTTGTCTAAAAATCCTTCAGATTTGAATTCTGATTTAATATTGATTAATTTTAAATGTAAGGATGGTGCGGCCGAGAAGAATTGTCTCGGTGTGCGATTAAATAAATTTAATCTCCATTCGTCGCAGTCGTAACAGATTGCTTTGAACAAGTTCTTTGCAATCTTACTCCTTGTGAACAAGTTCAAACTACCTCGAAAAAATACCCTGGAGGGGTATTGTTTTTGGTGCGGCCGAGAAGATTTGAACTTCCACGGGATTTCTCCCACAACGACCTCAACGTTGCGCGTCTACCAATTCCGCCACGGCCGCTTCACTTAAAAAGATTTATCA
>DHQH01000114.1:17474-18201 GCA_002410125.1 Alphaproteobacteria bacterium UBA5343 | reverse complement strand
ATTTCGGGGATCCAGTTCTATCACGAAGTGATTCAACCAACAAAAAAGGACGAGTAAATCAACTCGTCCTTATCCATTATCAAATTTCAAAAAATCTATCTTTCTTGGCCCTTAGCGACTTCATTAAAGACTTTTTTTGAAGATGTATTTCCTTTTTTAAGCATCCCTGCTCTATTCATAACTTTCATAACATCATTACCCTCACAAAAACCTGGATCTCCATATTCTCCAATTATAGACAATCTATCTTCATTAACTTCCTGCTCAGTATTATCAGTATAAGGATGACCATCAATTTTTTTAAAAGGAGACTTAGCAATATTAATTAAATTTCCATCCTCATCATATTGAGTAAAATATTGCACTCTCTCACCGGCTTCATTTTTAAATGTTTCATAACCTAAAACATTATCATCATATTCAATTTCACCACCAGGATCTGCTACATGCTTAAGATTCTCCCCCTCAAGCATATTCACTATCGCAGTAACATCCTTATCTTTAATGAATTTATTAAGGGCTGTCTCACTAACAACCCCAGACTTAACCATATCCAAATTAGCTTTTTTTTCTCCAACATCTTTACCATGTTCATTACCAGCAAAATAACTAGCAACTGCAAGTGCTGCAATTCCCAAGCCTTTTACTACTTTATTTTTTGCAGCCTTTGCTCTTACTCTTTTAATATCTTCACTCATATTTATTTCCCTTACTCTAGTAACCCCTG
>DHQH01000114.1:491-17275 GCA_002410125.1 Alphaproteobacteria bacterium UBA5343 | reverse complement strand
AGTAACCCCTGATTCAATAGATAGTATAATACCCTATTTCCATCAAAAAATCAATTATCTAATATACTTATATAAATTCATTAACATATTGATAAAATCCTTTTTAAAAAGAAAAAAGAGCGATCAATCAAAACCGCTCTCTTATACCATAACAGGAAGTTCACCCTCCAAAATACGAAAAATATCCTTCCTTTTCTTAGTTCCTTGTTCTGACACTTTCTTCAGTGTTTGTTCAAACAATTTCCGAATTTGCCAGTAACCAAAATCATTGGGTAAATCGAACTCATAATTACAAACCACATCAAAAAAATTCCTAAAAATCTGAAATTCAGTTTTTTCATTTCTAACAACCTCCAATGCAATTTTTACATTATCGTCCTTCTCCGCCTTTCTAGAAATATTAATTACAGCTATTGCTATATTCTCCATATTTCTAACCGTGGCTTTTTCTCCAGACATATCTTTCACAAAACCCCAAATATCATCTATTTGAGCATGTGAAAAATATTTATCAGAAACCTTATATACAAATACATTAATCATTGCTTTTTTAAGTCTTGAACTTTTATTCGTATCCGATTCTGATTTACCTTTCCACTTAGTGCCGAAATAATCTAATATTTCTTGCCTATTGAGCACTTTCATGCCGCAAGCTGGGTATTTTTATTAAGAACTCTTTCTGCTTCACCAAGCAAAAGATCAACATCCCCATCAAACTCTTCCAACTCCCTAAATGAGAGTCTCAAAGTTTCTTTAGATCTAGGAACTTCTCCTAGATTCATAACAGCTAATTCTAACCAGATAACAGCATTAGCCACACCGTCAAAACTTTTATGCTTCATAAAAGTTCTTAGAGCCTCATTCAGATAAATCCGCTGCTCCTTAAGATTCATTTTTTTCATAATATAAAGTAATTTTTGTTTTCACAAAAAACATAACAAACCCAATACCCTCTGTCAAATATTATAAAAACAATATGTTATAAATAAAATGACTAACAATAGAATTACCCATAAAATTATCTAAAAATGTGAATAATTATGTTTTTTTAATAATTTCTTATCCTAATTTTTATTAATATAGTCATCAGTAATTTTAACAAAAACTATCTAAGCGCTTTTCTTCCTATACCAAAGTGAAGAAAAAAACGAAGATATCAAAAGAGGAATATCCAATGAAATCTACACTTTCAAAAATTTCTGGTTTGGTTATGGGTCTTGCAATTATGCTAAGCTCTACATCTGCTAGAGCTAGTGAAGTTGATTTACACATCCCTTCTCTAGACATTAAATATGATTTATTTGGCTACGCAACTACTGGCTCCGAACTTTTGTTATGGGGTATGGGTGTTTGTGTACTTGGTTTATTATTTGGTTTATGTGAATTCAAAAAAATCAAAAAAATGCCTGCTCATAAATCTATGCTAGAAGTTTCAAATACTATTTATCAAACTTGTAAAACCTATCTTTTACAACAAGGTAAATTATTAATCATTTTAGAAATATTCATCGCTGCATGTATTTTCTATTATTTTTATAGTTTACAAAACCAGCCAATTAGCAAAGTTGGACTAATCTTACTTTGGTCAATTCTTGGTATTCTTGGCTCATATATGGTTTCTTGGTTTGGCATTAGAATTAATAACTATGCAAACTCAAGAACAGCTTTTGCATCTCTTGCAGGTAAACCTTACCCAGTGATGAACTTACCACTTAGATCTGGTATGTCTATTGGTGTGTTACTTATCTGTGTTGAATTAATAATGATGTTATTCATTCTTTTATTCGTTCCAGGTGAGAGTGCTGGTGCATGTTTCATTGGTTTTGCAATCGGTGAATCTTTAGGAGCTTCTGCTCTTAGAATTTGCGGCGGTATCTTTACCAAAATTGCTGATATTGGTGCTGATTTGATGAAAATTATCTTCAATATCGACGAAGACGATGCTAGAAACCCTGGTGTTATTGCCGACTGTACAGGTGATAATGCAGGCGATTCTGTTGGACCAACAGCTGACGGTTTTGAAACTTATGGTGTAACAGGCGTTGCTCTTATCACATTCATTGTATTAGCAGTTGGCATGGGATATTCTGCAACTGGAGAGCTAAGCCTCATTGAAGGCGGAGCACTTACTCAAGCACAATTAATCGTTTGGATTTTTGCTATGAGAGTATTGATGATTATCACTTCAATTTTCTCATATAAGTTAAATAATTTCTTTGCATCACTTAAATATAAAAATGTTAAAAAATTCGACTTTGAAGCCCCTCTTACTTCTCTTGTATGGGTAACTTCGATCATCTCAATTTTAGTAACATTTGGCGTAAGTTATGTAATGATTGGCGATATGGGTGAAGACTTATGGTGGAGATTATCTACTATTATTTCTTGTGGTACTTTAGCAGCAGCTCTAATCCCAGAATTTACCAAAATCTTTACATCTTCAAAATCTGGGCATGTACAAGAAATCGTAAACACTTCTCGTGAAGCTGGTGCATCACTAACAATTATCTCTGGTATTGTTGCTGGTAACTTCTCAGCTTTCTGGAAAGGTTTAGTTATGGTAGCATTAATGTTTATTGCTTATCTTGCAGCCAAAACAGGCCTTGATGGCTTTATGGTTTACCCAACCGTATTCGCATTCGGTCTTGTTGCTTTTGGTATGCTTGGTATGGGACCTGTAACAATCGCTGTTGATAGTTATGGGCCTGTAACTGACAATGCTCAATCTGTGTTTGAATTATCACAAATTGAAAGCAAAAAAGACATTAAGAAAGAAATTAAAAAAGACTTTGGTTTCACACCAAACTTCAAACAAGGTAAAGATTATTTAGAAGAAAATGATAGTGCTGGTAACACATTTAAAGCAACAGCAAAACCTGTATTAATCGGTACTGCTGTTATTGGTGCCACAACTATGATTTTCTCAATCATCTTAATGTTAAACCTTCAACTAGATCTATTAAATCCAGAAGTATTACTTGGATTAATCACCGGTGGGGCAGTAATTTACTGGTTCTCAGGAGCTTCTATGCAAGCTGTTGCAACTGGTGCTTATAGAGCTGTTGGTTATATTAAAGATCATATTAAACTAGATGGCAAAGCAGCATCGTTAGAAGATTCAAAAGCTGTTGTTAAAATCTGTACTCAATATGCTCAATATGGAATGATTAACATCTTTGGTGTAATCTTCTCATTAACAATTGCCTTTGCTTGCTTTAGCCCAACATTCTTTGCAAGTTACCTAGTATCAATTGCTATTTTTGGTTTATACCAAGCAATCTTTATGGCAAATGCAGGTGGTGCATGGGATAATGCAAAAAAAGTTGTAGAAGTTGACTTAAAAGAAAAGAACACACCTCTACATGAAGCATGTGTTATTGGCGATACAGTTGGTGATCCTTACAAAGACACCTCTTCTGTTGCTCTTAATCCAATCATTAAATTTACAACTTTGTTTGGATTATTAGCAGTAGAAATGGCAGTTGCTGCACCAAAATGTATCACACTTTGGTTAGCTGTAATCTTCTCTGTTATTGGTTTGATTTTTGTATGGAGATCATTCTACAAAATGAAAATCACAACATTGAAAAAATAAATTCAATTAACTGAATTTAAAAACATAAAGGGAGCCGAATTGGCTCCCTTTTCTTAAAGAAAAAATTTCTTCAAGAGAGTCTCAGTGATCGAAATCATTGAGATTTCTTAACTGTCGAATACAAAAGAAAAAATCAATTGTTTCAGTGATCAAAATCACAACAGTCGCAAAACCACAAAATAGAGACTCAAAATAAAAATAACACTACCCCTCTTCCCATAAAATATTGAATAACCATTATAAGTAAATCAATATCTATCCAACTGCACTAGGTAGTGTGAAGATATAATATATTGCTAAAGTTTAGTTCTACAGCAAAAAAAATCAATAATATAAAATGTGATGAGTTTTATATATTACTGTTTTTAAAGAGTCAATAAAAATCGACATAAAAAAAGGGGAGCATAGCTCCCCATGAACAAAGGCACAATCTACCACCGTAGCGATGACTGCTATATATCTGGCTTTGAAAGTTGAGACATAAAAATAAAAAGTGAAGAAGAAAGCTCCTAGGAATATATAACTAAGGAATGGCTTGTAGAACCACTTTAAAAAGGAGCCTTCTTCAGGGAAATATAATAATTAAAAGTAAGTATACGTAAATATACCCTCTATCTAATCCTTTTATATTTAAAATCAAGTCTTATATAATTCTCCTCAACACCCCATCATTACCCTCAAGTAATTGCTCAGCCTCACTAATTTCCACACCTCTTGCAATCATTACAACAGCAATCTTCACCTTCCAATCACATTTAATCAATACTTCCTCAGCTTTTCTATCATCCACTCCTGTAATATCACATACAATACTAACACATCTTCTTTTTAATTTTTCATTACTAGCTGTTACATCTACCATTAAATTCTCATAGGTTTTCCCTATTCTAATCATCGCCCCAGTAGTTAACATATTAAGTATCATCTTTTGAGCCGTCCCAGCCTTCATCCTAGTAGACCCCGTAACCACTTCTGCACCAACGACAGCTCCAATATAAACATCAGCAACTAGCTTCACCAAACTCTCTTCATTACAACAAACCGCAATAGCTTTTGCTCCAATTTTTTTAGCCTCAATCATCGCTCCTAAAATATATTGATTATTCCCGCTTGCAGAAACACCAACAACGACATCCTTCTCACTAACAGCAACTCTTTGCAAATCTTCTACACCTAACTCATAACTATCCTCAGCCCCTTCAATTGAGAATCTTAAAGCTTCATCTCCACCAGCGATAATACCGTGAACCATATCAACATCCACGCCAAAAGTAGGAGGACACTCTGATGCATCTAAAACTCCCAAACGACCACTAGTACCAGCCCCAAAATAAAAAAGCCTTCCACCATTTCTAAAACTTTTTACAACCTCATCAATTGCACGAGCAATATTTTCCGATTCTTCTTTAACCGCATCAAGCACTTTTCTGTCTTCTCTATTAATCGCCTCAACTATTTCTTTTGAGCTCATCAAATCAATATTTTTAGTGTTTTCATTTCTTTTTTCTGTATCTGCTATTTTTTTCATTAAAATAAATCCATTTTTAACCGTTGAAGTTCTAAATCATGATATTAACTATATGATGAAAAAATAAATAAGGAGTAAAATTAATATGAAAGTTTCAATCATCGGAGCAGGAAATGTTGGAGCTGCTACCGCCTATGCTCTCATCATGAGAGGTGTTGCCAGAAAAACCGTTTTAATAGACATTGACAAAAAAAGAGCTAAAGCAGAAGCATTAGATATTTTACATGCCACCCCATTTGCCTATGCCAATAAAATCAAAGCCGGTGAATATGAAGATATGAAGGGCTCAGATGTTGTAATTATCACCGCTGGAGCTAATCAAAAACCAGGCGAGACCAGACTAGACCTTTTAGAAAAAAATACTCTCATATTTAAATCTATTGTTTCAAATATCGTAAAATATGCCCCAAACTGTATAATTCTAGTCGCCACCAACCCTGTTGATGTAATGACCCGAGTAACAGCAGAACTATCTGACTTCCCACCAGAAAGAGTAATTGGTAGTGGAACAATACTAGACACAGCCAGATTTAGAACTCTACTTAGTTATCATTTAGGAATATCAGCTAAATCAGTTCATTCTTATGTATTAGGTGAACATGGTGATAGTGAAGTTTTAGCTTGGTCGTCTTCTGATGCTGCAGGCATTCCGATTTTTGATTATGCTAAAACTCAAAGCAAAGAAATAACTAAAGAAATTAAATCTGATATTGACGATAATGTTAGAAACGCTGCTTATAAAATCATTGAAGGCAAGGGTAGTACTTATTATGGTATTGGTGGTGGACTTACTAGAATTTGCCAAGCTATCTCATCAAATGAATACGCGATTCTAACCGTATCTACTCTTCATAAGGATATAAATGGCATAAAAGATGTTTATCTATCTTTGCCAACTATCATTGGTAAAAGAGGTGTACATAATGTCATTCAACCTAACTTAAATAAACAAGAAATAGAAGAGTTAATTAACTCCGCCAAAGTTTTATCAGAGGCTCAAAACCAAGCATTGAAATTTATCTAACATCTGTTATAAATATCGATATTACAACAATAATAAGAGATAATTAAATATGCTTAATTTAGGGTTAAAACTTTGGTCTTTAGATTTTATTAAAAACAAAGAATTCATCAAATCAGCAATGGATAATTTACATGCAGGACATTTCAGCTATGTAGAACTTTTTGCTCTCCCAAATTCTTTTGAAGACACCAAAGAAGAAATTGCAAAACATCTAAAAGATGTCCCTGTAATTGTCCATGCCCCACATATTATGCAAGGCATTGATATTGGTAAAATAGAATTATTTGACGACAATATAAAAAAACACAAAGATAGCATTCAATTTGCAGATATGTTAAATGCAAAACATATTATCGTTCATGCCCATTTACAAGGCACAACTGAATCCGCAATCAAACATATAAAAACCCTAAACGATAAAAGAATAATTATTGAAAGTCTTCCTTACTTTGAAATGCATAATAAAGAAGCAAGAAATAAAGGTATCAACTCCTCAACCATCAAACAAATAATGGATGAAACAGGTTGCGGGCTTTGCCTTGACTTCTCTCATATAATATCTGCTGCTAATGCTAGAGGCATTGCCCCATTTCAAGCTTTATATGAATTTCACAAGTTAAAACCAAATATGTATCACATCTGTGATGGAGAAATTAAAGGTGCTTATGATGAGCATCTCCATTTTGGTCAAGGAAACTATCCTCTAAAAGAACTAATAGAAAAATATGTAACACCAGGACTTCCAATCACTATGGAAACAGGTTTTGGGGTTCCAACCAATACTGATAAATGGAAAAACGACAGTATCTACCTAAATAGGTTATTTAAATAACCTAAGACTTAACCATATTATCTAATCTCTCATCATCAATTCCAGCTGGCTCTTGATGAATGATTATTTGTGAGTTTATATATCGCTCTCTAATCTTATCTTCAACCATATGAGTATAAAGATGAGCTTGCTCTAAAGATAAATCTTTATCCAACTCCAAATGGAATTCAAAATATTCACTATTCCCCAAATTTCGGCTTCTAAAGTCATGAACACCTCTAACAAAGTCACAACAACAAACAAGCCCTATAACGTCTTCTCTAACCTCATCACCAAGCTCTTTATCCATTAATACTCTAACCGCATCTTTTATTAATGAATAAGCATTAACTATCAAATAACCAGCAACAAATAATGCTGTTACCATATCAGCCCATTGCCACTCTAAATACTTAACTCCCAACAAAGCCAACACTACCGCACTCATATTAAGCAAATCACCCATATAATTCACACTATCAGCCTTAATAGCTTTAGATCCTGTTGCTTTATAAACATATCGCTGAAATATCACTAACAATAATGTCATTAAGTAACTAAATAACATCACCCATAGCCCAATATCTAAATTTTCAAATGCTCTAGGATTAACCAATCTATCAATCACTCCATATATAATAAAAAGTCCACTTCCACCAATAAAAACACCCTGACCAATCGCACTTAAATTCTCAGCTCTTCCATATCCATATCTATATTTATCCGATGGTGGTTTAATTGAAAATTTAACTGAGATAAAAGTAATGCTAGATGCTATAATATCAGCCAAACTATCAACCATTGAGGCAAGCACTGCCAAAGAACCAGACATAATCGCAGCGACAATCTTAACCGCAGCCAAAGTCACAGCAACACTAACACTTGCATAACTAGCAAGTTGCTTTAATTTATTCTTCTTACTTAATTTCATTTTTTATATAACCCAATCATCAATATTAGCCGATACCTCTCTAAAATCCCCTTCAATTAGCCAAGTTTGGAACTCACCACTCTTTCTAATATAAGCACCTTTTCCACCCCTGCCAATATCAACTCCCATATCTCCTATTAAAATATCAAACATCATCTTACCATCATGACCAACAATAGAAATTCTATGAGCCTTAGATTCGTTATTTTCTATCGATAACAAATTAAAATAACCAAACTTCTTAGAATTATTTGTTTTCTTCTCTAAATACCTACTATTCACCATTTCTGATAAGAAGTTATTAAAAGCAACAACATTAAATCTCATATGTTCTCTGCCTTTTACCGCCCAGCCTCTTGATGTTTTAATAATCTCTGCCTTACCAGAACTATCAGCGATTCTAATCACCTCTACATCATTAATCTTATCCATCAAACTAGCAAAAACAGCCTTACCTTCATAATCCTCAATAATAAGACCAGATTTTGCTACAAAAGAGAACTTCGCTACAATTATCAAAGCTATAATAGCTATTACATAACTGGTTAAACTCTTATCAAACACTATCTTCATTTGTTTTTGACTATTCAACCAAACCCTTCTAACCATCACAATCAAGAAAAATAAAACAATCAAAATAGGTATCAAATATATATTATAAAATTTGAGTTTTGCTTCTAATTTATCAATATCTTTCACCAAATCATATTTAACAACTCTTAGTTCATCTCTTACCTCTAATATCTGATCTTTCATATCACTTATTTGCTTTTTCTCATTCTCATTATAACTAGTTCTATTTCCTAAACCATTCCATAACTGCCACAATTTTTTCTTACTATCTTCTAACCTAACTATCAGTTCTTGTTCTTTTATTTTATATTTTTGATTCGATTCTATCCTTATCTTATCAACGATTTCAAAAGCTCTTTCATCAATCTTTCTGGCCCTAGCACCTGCCATTCCAACAATACCAATTAAGCTATCAATCGCATTCATAACAAAAAAGCTATTATCTGTTTTTTGAGCAAAATATGGTACACCATAAAACATCTCTTTATCAGAATAAAAATCATCATAAATCATATCCACATCACCAACAGCAATAACATCCATACCATTCTCACCACTGACTCTAATAGCAGTAACCATCTCTGTATTTTGCGATTTAAAATGCTTCAAAATTTTTGCAGGATTCATCCCATCAATAACAACTTTACTTGGCATAATCATTGAGTTTTTAGAACTTGCTATAAGTGGCCTTACTTCATAACCAAGATTCTTAGTTTTTATAAACGCCCCTATTGATGACACAAAAATATTATTAATATTCTCAAATATTCCATCGTCATTATTAAAATTATTACTCTTAAATAGGATCTGCAAAACATCATTTGTAAACACACTATTAGAACTATAATTAGTGCTAGCATCCACAATAATTGAATTATCCAAATCACCGACTACAAACTTATCTAAATAATGAATACCCAACTCATTTAAAATCACATTCACATTTGACGCTTTTAACTTTTCTTGAACAGGTGCAAATTGATATGTTGATTCCATTGCCACATCGGATAAAATTAACGCCTTACCACCATTCTTAATATAAGCATTTATTTCTTTTAATAAATCACCGCCCATCTCTTCTGGATGAACAATCATCAACAACTCAATATCACTAGCAATCTTGCTATCTTTTGATATGTTAACCACCTCATAGAACTCTGCTATCTCATCTAATATTTGCCAATTAGCCCTCGCACTACCCTCATCAACTTTTTGTTCCATCGGTAATTCAGTAACAAGTCCTATCTTTTTTTTCTGATAACCATTAAGCAAATAGATAGCTTTTAATACATCATATTCCAACATCGACATTCTATCAAAATGTAAATACGGAATAACTTGCTTATCATCTAAATCATTCGAAAATGAGATACCAAAAAATGCATTCTGACTAAGATCTGCCATCGGCACTGGCTGAATAGCATTGGCAATCGCTCTATCTTCATTTTCAGAAATTGGCAAAACATCATAAATCTTATAAGTAAATTTCCCCTTTGATTTACTAGCAATATTATTTAATAGAAATCTTACCTTATCATAATAAGCTCTATACTTCGCATTTCTCTTACCCAATATTTTTGAATAATAAAATCTAGCTTCAATAGGATTCTTTATATTCCCTATTATATCTTTACTCTTCTCACTAAGCGAATATTTTCCACTCTCTGTAAAATCAACCCCAATCGCAGAAAATTGATTATAAGAAATAATATTAACTGTTATAAAAAGTAAAAACACACTTACAAAAAACAATAATTTATTAATTCCTCTGTATTTTGCTCTCACAAATTTGCTTACATCAAAAGACTTCAAAGAAACTAACACCACATTCACAAATAAGAAAAATAGAATAGCACTAATAAAATATACGAAATCACTAAGCGATATAAAACCACCAATCATATTGCTAAATCTAGAATAAAAACTAAAAGAAGCAATCACATCAATCACATCATCACCAAACCAATTTCTAAAAACATCTAATACAATTTCAAAACCAGTTAGCATAAAAACTAGGCAAATGAATAAAGATATTACAAAAGATACCACTTGGTTTTTAGTCATTGCTGAACACATAGACCCAATCGCTAAAAAGCTAGCCCCCAATATCATTGATGCAACATACCCCACAAAAATCACTAAATTATCAGGATTACCTAATAAATTCACACTAATCCAAAATGGAATTGTAAGCACCAAACTTACTATACAAAAAAACACCGCCGCCAAATATTTAGCTACCACCACTTGCCAAATCTTAACAGGCAAAGACAATAACAAAACAATTGTATCTTGTTTAAATTCTTCAGACCATAACCTCATAGATATCGCAGGAATTAATAGTAAGTATAAATAAGGATGAAAAGCAAACATCGATAGCAAATTAGCTTCCCCTTTATCAAAGAAATTACCAAAATAAAAAGTCATAGCCCCATTTAATATCACAAAAAACACAATATAAACCCAAGCTAAAGGAGATATAAAATATCTCCTAATTTCATTTTTCATAATTGCCAAAATATTACCATTCATATCTATATCCTCTTATTGATGCTATTACTTAGTCAGCCTTATAAATGCCTGCTCTAAACTTTCTTTCTTATTTTTTATAATCTCACTAACCTTACCATTTGCCCTCAATTTACCACCAGCAATAATAGCAACCTTATCACAAACCTCCTCAACCTCTTCTAAAATATGAGTTGAAATAATAATAGTTTTATCCTTACCCATATCTTTAATAATTTTTCTAATATGAATTTTCTGATTAGGGTCTAATCCATCAGTTGGCTCATCCAACATTAAAATCTCAGGTGAATGCATAATCGCTTGTGCAAAGCCAACCCTTCTTGAATACCCCTTAGACAAAGTATCTACTTGCTGGTTTAAAACCTCTTCAATATTTGCCAATTTAACAGCATCCCTAATTTTATTATCCTTTTCTTTGCCTCTATATCCTCTAATATCAGCAATAAAAGCTAAAAACATTCCAACACTCATATCACCATAAATAGGACATCCCTCTGGCAAAAAACCTAGTTTTTTCTTAGTTTCTATATCATCTTCGGCAATATCTTTACCATCAATGACAATATCTCCATCATCAGGCTTTAAAAATCCAGCAATCATTTTCATTGTTGTTGACTTGCCAGCTCCATTGGGACCTAACAATCCTAAAATTTCACCTTCATTAATATCCAAACTAATCCCATCAACTGCTTTTATATCTCCAAAACTTTTACTTAAATTTTCTAATTTTATTTTCGACACTTCACTCTTCCTCCAAAAACTTACCCCCACAAGGGTATAAGCAATTGCTAAAACCTTAAAATTAGCTTACTCTTTATTATATATTTTATACAGGTTTAATTAAGATTAATTAAGAAGAAAATATGCTAGTCCCAACAATAAATTTATACATTGAACAACTCTCAACAACTCTACAAAAAGCGCCAGCTCTTTTTAGTATTGCTATTTCTCTACTTAATCCCAATATTGAGAATATTGAACCAAATAATTATATCCAACAAATCACTAATAACAGTCTTTACCCATCAAACTATCAATCAGAAAAAGACATTATAGAAACTCTATACGAAGATAATAACTATACCCCTCTATGGATAGAAGATACACAGCTAAAACCAAAACCTGCCAAATTGCTAAAAAAAATCATTATTAACAACCCTCAATATGATTCATTATCCAACCTTATTAATGAATTCATAAATAAATCTGATGGGAACAACATTGCTACTGCAGATATAATAACAACCCATCTCCTAATTAATCAGCTAACACATTATAAACACGGCTTTCTAAACCCTAGTCTAATTGAAGAATATCAAGACCTAAAATCAGAAATAAATTATCCAGATCTTTTAGATGACTTACAAAATTCAAATTTTGAGCATTTAACCCAAGGACAAAAAAAACTCTCTCAAAAAATCAAATATTATCATCAAATACAAAACGAATATGACAAAATAAAACCTCTAATCATCGGTAAAATTCTAAAAATAGGAGACACCAATCCTCAAATTATAAGTTTACGAGAAAAGCTCTTCCTCCTAGGCGATTTAGAGCAAGCCACTACCAATTCCAAATTTGATAAAGAATTCAAACAAGGGGTTATATCATTCCAAAAAAGACACAATCTTAAAGCCGATGGCATCATCGGTAAAAACTTTATCAGAACCATCAATATCCCACTATCTCATAAAATAGAAACCATGGAACTAAACTTTGAAAGAATGAGCTGGCAAAACGATTCTCTCAACCATCAAAAACATATTTATATAAACATACCAGAATATAAACTATATCTAAAAGACGGTGAAAAAATTATCTATGATGCCAAAATAATTATTGGTAAAAAAGATAGAAAAACTCCAATCTTTAACGATAAAATGTCATATATAGTCTTTAACCCTGTCTGGAATATTCCTTATAAACTATTTATTGAAGATTTTATAACTAAATTTAAAAACAGACCAGATTTCACACTTACTTCAGGAATTAAAATAGTTTCAAATTTTGGAGAAATTCCAGCAACACATATAGACTGGAACAATTTTCACCCCCAAAAGAACCAATACAGATTTATTCAAACAGCTGGACCATCTAATTCGCTTGGAAAAATTAAATTTATGTTCCCTAATAAATATAGCATCTATATCCATGACACTCCTAGCAAGCATCTATTTGATAAAAAAAATAGAGCCTTTAGCTCTGGCTGTATCAGGCTAGAAAAACCAATTGAACTAGCAAATATTATTCTAGAAAAATATTCTATTGAGACTATTGATAGAATGATTCGCACCAAAAGAGAGCAACATATTAATCTAAAATCAAAATTTCCAGTAAGCATAAATTATCTAACCTCTTGGGTAGATGAAAATAATCTATTGAACTTTAGATATGATATTTACGGATATGATAAAAATCTTTCAGAACAATTAAAATTAGCAAAAATTGACAATCTTAAAAAACTAAAAGAAATTATAGCTTATCAATTACTACAAATAAAAATCCATAAAATAAAATCCGAAATGAATAAACATCTAGGCATACTAAGTCCATTCGAACTTATTAAATAAGTTGCATTCTTTAATTAGTAACAAAATACTATTCTGATGGATTTTTCAACATGCTTAATTATTAATTGTAATTATATGTGTCAAGTTTTAGGCATTTAAGTTCGAACGTTTACAAACCAGTAAATGAGAACTTAAATAACAACCAAATTGACCATAGAATCAATTAAGATACAAGACGACGAACACACTCTCTAATATCATCTTCTATATCAGAGTTTGGCACATACTTAACCCCAAACGGCTCTACTGAAGTCTCCCATCCAAGCTCTTCAAATATTTTTTGAATATCTTTTATAGCACCAGGCTTCCAACCATACGATCCAAAACAAAATGCTTTCTTATTTTGTGGAGCCAGCCCTCTCATATAAGTCACAAAACTAGCAACTGTTGGCAAGATATTGCTATTTAATGTTGGAGATCCGATTGCTATATATTTAGCATCTAAAAAATCAACAATCACATCTGAATAATGGCAAACTTGTAAATTTCTATAAACCACTTCAATTCCTTGATTCTCAAATTCAGCTCTAACTGCCTCAGCTAAAATTTCTGTTGAACCCCACATTGTGTCATAAACAATAACAGCTTTATTTTCACCCTCATTACTTGCCCATTTTTCATAAAGATCCATTATTCTCTTAACATCATCACCCTCAAAAATACAACCATGACTTGGGGCAATCATATCAATTTCTAAACCATCAATTCCTTTAAGAGCCTTTTCAGCTTGTTTACAATATGGATATAAAATATTAGCAAAATATTTTTTAGCTTCTTCAAAAACGATATCTTTTTGATTATTAAGAGTAAATATATCTCCTGGTGCATAATGTTGACCAAAACCATCATTTGATAATAACAATTTATCATCTACTACATAAGTCATCATTGAATCAGGCCAATGAAGCATTGGTGTACAAACAAACTTCAATGTTCTTCTACCAATTGACATCTCATCACCCGTTCTAATAACTTCAAAATCCCAATCATCACCGCCAAAATGATCAACTAATCCTTTTTTACCGCTAGCATTCGTCACAATTTTTGCATTTGGAGCTTTTTTCATAATTTCAGGAATAGCCCCAGAATGATCCATTTCCACATGATTACAAATCACAATATCAATTTTACTTATATCAATCAGCGATTCTAATCTTGCTATTAATTCTTTTGTTAATGGAGCTTTCACAGTATCAACTAATACTGTTTTTTCATCTTTAATAAGATAAGCATTATAAGTTGAGCCCCTTGATGTTTTATAACCATGAAAATTTCTTAAGTTCCAATCTTTCGCACCAACCCAATAAATATCTTTTTTGACTTCAATAGCTTTCATTAAATTCTCCATAATTTAAAATTAAAAGAGGCCCTAAAACTATTAAATAAATAGAGATAAGACCTTTTCCTCATTCTTCACCCTGCTTAATTAAGAATATCTGCCTCATAAGCGAAAGCAACTTCTGTATCTTCTTCATTATCCACCTGAGTAAGCTCACATACTAACAAACTATCAGCATCCACCAAAGAATCAATCACATCAGCTGGCACGTCAGATAACACAATTTCATCATCATTATTTCTATATAAAACTGCCTCACCACTTGCTTGACTAAACTCAAATTTAGGAGTTTGTGGCTCCCCATCTCTTTCATAAATCAGAAGCATTGTTTCTTCTTCTTCATTGATCAAAAAATCATAAATGTCGTTTTGACTATTCATTTTTTTCTTTACCTTTTATGCTCAAAAAATATATACATTAAAGAATATACACAAATTAATATAATTCAAGTATTATATATTAAAAGGGCTCAAAATGTTAAAAACTAACCAAAAACTATATAATATACATAACATATTGTTATTAATTACTTTCTTAATAGCGATACTTAACCTATTCCTAAACCTTGGTAACCCTATAGATTTAGAACAGATACACAACTCTTTACTAAGAAGAACTCATAACCAGAATATAGATTGGCAGTTTATAATTCATAACAATTATTTTTTGCCTAAATTAATATCTGTGAGCTTTATAAACTTATTTTCCAAATCTGCAAGCATAATTTTTGTCACCCTCAACCTATTTGCGATTCTATTTACTTGTTACAAATTAGATAAGACATTCAAACAAAAACAATTTATAAAATATCTAATCATTCTAATTTCATCATATATTTTTTTAGAAAATATCTATCAAGCCAATTTTATCATCATAGAGATTTTACTATTCACTATCTTTATAGATTCCAAAACAGCAATAAAATCAGCCAGTATTTTATTGATTCTTTGCCTGTTTAACCCTCTATTTTCAATAATGCTTTTTCCATTAGTCACTCATAGAAGATACAAATCATCTCTAATTTTCATCATTATGATACTTTTTGGATTCCTAGCATTAAAACAAAATATAATCTCAGCTTTTGACATTAACAACTCATTCTTCACTATCAGAAACAATATATCCATCACTTCTTTTGCTGGTTTTATTGGAAGCCTCTCCTCTAAAGATAATATCTTATATGCAAGAGACATTGGTATAATATTTTACTTTTCCATTTTACTTTCATTTATAACTATTGAAATTATAAAATATAGAAAATACAAATATATAGATCAAAAAGAAACAAAATTTGACTATATGCTATTTTTACCGTTCATCGCCGGTTACCCTCAATATCAGCCAACTGAAAACTTGTTATATTTAATTGCGATGTTACCAATACTAAAATATGCCTATGATAGCAAAATAGCCTGTAAATCATGTGTTATAGGATTCTTTATATTCACCATATTAGCAATAACCAACTGGCAAATAATAGATAACCATATTAACCAAAAATTTATCAAAATCATACCATCATTCACATTAATGATGTTTACAATTTGGGTAACAGCAATAAATATAAGGAAGGCTTTTTATATAAAATATAGGCAATAAAAAAACCGCCTCCTCTAATACTACGGGGGGAATAGAGAAGGCGGAGATATCCTTACCACAAAAGTAAGGAAAACCAGATAACTTATGCGCTTACTTGTATATGAAATGTTATGAAAAGTAAACCTAAATAAAAACATTTTACACAAAACCAAAAAGGGAAAATCTACAAAAATGAGTCATATAAGATATATCATAAATATCATTCTAAAATTCATAAAATGGCCAACTGCTATTTTAATGGCAACCCTTTTATACCCAACCATCAAGGCTTTTAGCTATTATTAT
>DHQH01000114.1:0-232 GCA_002410125.1 Alphaproteobacteria bacterium UBA5343 | reverse complement strand
GCTTTTAGCTATTATTATCAATATTTTGGATTTCACAAACAGCATTTCATATATTTTCTAATTGGTTTTTGTGCTTATTTCGGAATTAAAATTTTTATGATGTCAGGCAATTATTATCGTACTAATTTAGAAATCATAAACCACGAACTAACTCATGCTCTTTTTGCTATTCTAACTCTCCACCCTGCAGGAAGATTAGAAGCTGACGAAAGACGTAGAGACCGAATCAGGT
>DHQH01000119.1:960-5569 GCA_002410125.1 Alphaproteobacteria bacterium UBA5343 | reverse complement strand
AAATATGTCTCAAAAAATACAATTATTTCGAAGTTTATGAAAAGACTCTCTTGAGAAATCAAGGGAGTCTTTTTGTTGGGCATTGCGAATCGGGAAAGAAAAAGTTTGTCTAAAGTGTAAAACCCTTGTTTTAGACTTTGAAAGCTAACTATTTGAAATTAGACTCTTATTTTTTTGGTTTAAAAATCGGCAGAATTGGTGAAATTACACATAAAAATATAAAAAAAATTTATTTTGACTCTTGAAATATGAATCTTTTTGTGTATTATAGCCAACGAAAAAATATATTTTAAGAAATTTCAATAATTTTGGTAAAGGGTAGCTCCCTTTATTTTCTTTTCTTAGAGTATTTAGCTAAATATGTGAGAATCTATATTAATATAAAACACGAACTTGCTTTTTTATTATTTTTATTTGTATTGTCGTTAGAATTATATACGAATTACTCCAGTAGTACGAATAAATTCTGCCTAAATACATAAAAAACTAATTTCAAATCAAATTATATTTTATATCAATATAGATTCTTATAAAAAATTAAAAACAAAAATTTATATAAACTATCTGCTATCGGGTTTTGGGTTCTTCCAATAGTATTGTAGCAGATTTAATAATGACATTAGAGGATTATAATGGCCAAAACTTATACCGAGAGAAAAAGGGTAAGAAGAAATTTTGGGCAAATTGAAGCTGTTACTAGCATGCCTAATCTAATCGAAATTCAAAAAAGTTCTTATGATAATTTCCTTCTAATTGGAGCTGAAAAAGAGCAAAGAGTTAATTCTGGCATTGAAGAAGTGTTTAAATCTGTATTTCCTATTTCAGATTTCGCTGGCTTTGGTGAATTAGAATATGTTTCTTATGATTTTGATGAACCAAAATATGATGTAGAAGAATGTATCAAAAGAGATCTAACATATCAAGCTCCGTTAAAAGCAACTCTTAGACTTATCGTTTGGGATGTTGATGAGGAAACAAAAGCAAGATCTATTAGAGATATTAAAGAACAAGAAGTATTTATGGGTGATATGCCACTTATGACTGATAAAGGTACTTTCATTGTGAATGGTACTGAGAGAGTTGTGGTTTCACAAATGCATAGATCTCCTGGTGTATTCTTTGATCACGATAAAGGTAAAACAATGGCTAGTGGTAAATATTTATTCGCTGCTAGAATTATCCCTTACCGTGGTTCATGGTTAGACTTTGAATTTGATGCTAAAGATTTAGTATATGCTAGAATTGATAGAAGAAGAAAACTTCCTGTGACTTCTATTCTTTATTCTTTACCTTCAAAAGAAACAGTAGAGAAAGCTGCAAAACTTGCTAAAGAGGGTAAAAAATTAGATCCAGCTGAAATTAAAGGTATGGATAAAGAAGAAATTTTAAATTATTTCTATTCTTCAATGGAATATTCTTTGGATAAAAATGGTTGGAAAACTGCTTTTGATGCTGAAAATTATAAAGGTATAAAACTTGTTCATGATTTAGTCGATGCAGAAACAGGTGATGTAATCTTAGAGGCAGGTAAAAAAGTAACACCAAGATCTGTTAAAAAATTATCAGAAAAAGGTGTGAAAGAAATCAGAATTTCTATGGATGAAATTATGGGTAAATTCTTTGCAAATAATATTGTAGAGAAGAAAACTGGTGAAGTGTTATTTGAAGCAGGCGATGAGATTACCGAAGAGTCTTTAGGTCTTTTGTCTGCATCAAAAATTAAGGAAATTAAACTTCTTAACATTGATAGTGTTAATGTTGGTCCTTATATCAGAAATACGCTTGCTAACGATAAAAACTCTTGTAGAGAAGAAGCTTTAATTGATATTTACAGAGTTATGAGACCTGGTGAACCACCAACTTTAGAAACTGCAGAACAGTTATTTAATAGTCTTTTCTTTGATAATGAAAGATATGATTTATCTTCTGTTGGTCGTGTGAAAATGAATGCTGCTTTAGATATTTCTACTGCTGATGCACCAGATGACCTTAGAATTATTAGAAAAGATGATATCTTAAAAATCGTTAAAAGATTAGTAGAACTTAGAGATGGTAAAGGTCAAGTGGATGATATTGATCACTTGGGTAACCGTCGTGTTCGTTCTGTTGGTGAGTTAATGGAAAATCAATATCGTATGGGTCTTGTTAGAATGGAAAGATCTATTCGTGAGAGAATGAGTTCAGTTGATATTGATACTGTAATGCCACAAGATTTAATTAATGCAAAACCTATTGCATCTGTGGTTAGAGAATTTTTTGGTTCATCTCAATTATCACAATTTATGGATCAAAATAACCCATTATCAGAAATTACACATAAAAGAAGACTATCTGCATTAGGGCCTGGCGGTTTATCTAGAGATAGAGCTGGGTTTGAGGTTCGTGATGTGCATCCTACTCACTATGGTAGAATTTGCCCGATTGAAACTCCAGAGGGACCAAATATTGGTCTTATCAACTCTTTATCTACATATGCTAGAATTAATAGATATGGATTTATTGAATGTCCATATAGAAGAGTTGAAGCTGGTAGAGTTACTGAAGATGTGGTTTTTCTTTCTGCTGTTGAAGAAGGAAAATACAGAATTGCGGAAGCTAACGCTGTAATTAAAGAAGATGGTTATTTTGAAAAAGATTTAATTGCTTGTCGTAAAGCAGGTGATTATGAGCTTGTTAAAGGTGAGGATATTGACTTTATCGATGTTTCGCCAAAACAGTTAGTTTCTGTTGCAACAGGTCTTATCCCATTCTTAGAAAATGACGATGCGAACCGTGCATTGATGGGATCAAACATGCAACGACAAGCTGTTCCATTATTAACATCTTCGGCTCCTCTTGTTGGTACTGGTGTTGAGGCTGTTGTTGCTAGAGATTCAAAAGCAACAATTACAGCTACATCAAATGGTGTTGTTAAACATGTTGATGCAACAAGAATCGTTATTGAATCTACAGATAAGAACTCAACAGGTAGTGGCGTTGATATTTTCACTTTAGAAAAATATCAAAGATCAAACCAAAGTACATGTATTAACCAAACTCCATTAGTAAGAGTTGGTGATAAGATTAAAGCTGGCGATATTATTGCTGATGGTCCTTGTACTGATATGGGTGAACTCGCGCTTGGTCGTAATATGCTTGTAGCATTTATGCCTTGGAATGGTTATAACTATGAGGATTCAATTCTTATTTCTGAAAGAGTTGCTGCTGATGACGTTATGACTTCTATTCACTTAGATGAATTTGAAACAATGGCAAGGGATACTAAACTTGGTCAAGAAGAAATTACAAGAGATATTCCAAATGTTGGTGAAGAAGCTCTTAAAAATTTAGACGAAGCTGGTATTGTTTACATTGGTGCTGAAGTTAATGCAGGTGATATTTTAGTTGGTAAGGTTACACCAAAAGGTGAATCTCCAATGACACCTGAAGAAAAACTTTTAAGAGCAATCTTTGGTGAAAAAGCATCTGATGTTAGAGATTCATCTCTTAGAGTTCCTCCTGGAGTTGAGGGTACTATTGTTGATGTTCAAGTATTCAACAGAAGAGGGGTTGAGAAAGACGAGAGAGCTTTACAAATTGAAGCTCAAGAAATTGATAGATTAGCTAAAGATAGAGATGCTGAAAAGCAAATCATCACTACTAGTTATATCAATCGTATGAAAGCTTTCTTAAAAGGTGCTAAACTTTCAAAAACTGTTGAAGATATTAAGAAAAATACAGTTTTAGATAATAAAGTTTTAGATGGTTTATCTCATAAGGCAATCAAATCAATTGTTGTTGCAGATGATGCTGTTATGGCAAAAATCGAAAAACTTAATGCATCTTATGATGAAAGAATTGAAAAAATCGATGCTAGATTTGAAAATAAAGTTGAAAAAGTTCAAAGAGGTGATGAGATGTTACCTGGTGTTCTTAAAATGGTTAAAGTGTTTATTGCCATTAAGAGAAAATTACAATCAGGTGATAAATTAGCTGGTCGTCATGGTAACAAAGGTGTGATTTCAAGAGTACTTCCTGTTGAAGATATGCCTCATACTGCTGATGGTAACCCAGTTGATATCGTTCTTAATCCGCTTGGTGTGCCATCTCGTATGAATGTGGGACAGATTTTAGAAACACATCTTGGTTGGGCAGCTAGCAAACTTGGTGAACAGATTGGTGAAATGGTTGACGAAATCAAATCTGGTGCTAAGAAAATGGATGAACTTAAAGCTAACTTATTAGATATTTATGGTGAGAAGCAATATAAGGAAGAAATTGAAACTCTTTCTAATGAAGCATTGCTTGAGATGTCTAATAATCTTAGAAATGGTGTGCCGATGGCTACTCCTGTTTTTGATGGTGCAAAAGAATCAGATATTAATGCAATGCTTAAAAAAGCAGGTCTTCCAACTTCAGCACAAATTGATTTATATGACGGTAGAACAGGTGAAAAGTTCGATAGAGCGGTTACAGTTGGGTATATTTATATGCTTAAACTTCACCACTTGGTTGATGAAAAACTTCATGCTCGTTCTGTTGGTCCATACTCACTTGTTACACAACAACCACTTGGTGGTAAAGCACAGTTTGGTGGTCAAAGATTTGGTGAGATGGAAGTGTGGGCACT
>DHQH01000119.1:303-767 GCA_002410125.1 Alphaproteobacteria bacterium UBA5343 | reverse complement strand
GTGAGATGGAAGTGTGGGCATTAGAGGCTTATGGTGCTTCATACACATTACAAGAAATGTTAACTGTGAAATCAGATGATGTTTCTGGTAGAACTAAAGTTTATGAATCAATTGTTCGTGGGGATGATGGATTTGAGGCTGGTGTTCCAGAATCATTTAACGTGTTAGTTAAAGAGATTAAGTCGCTTTGCTTAAATGTTGATTTAATCAATAGCGAAGACAATAGTTAATAGAAAAAATATAAAGGTGGAGAAATCCTCCACCTTTATGAAATTGGAACATTAGTAGTAATAATAGATAATAGAAAAGAGGTTATAAAATGAATGATTTAATTAAAACATTTAATCCGGTAGAAAAAGCGGAATCATTCGATCAACTTAAAATATCAATTGCATCACCAGAGCAAATCCGTTCATGGTCATTTGGTGAGATTAAAAAACCAGAAACAATAAACTATCGTACTT
>DHQH01000119.1:0-151 GCA_002410125.1 Alphaproteobacteria bacterium UBA5343 | reverse complement strand
GAAACAATAAACTATCGTACTTTCAAACCTGAAAGAGATGGTCTTTTCTGTGCTAGGATTTTTGGTCCTGTGAAAGATTATGAATGTCTTTGCGGTAAATATAAAAGAATGAAATACCGTGGGGTAGTTTGTGAAAAATGTGGTGTTGAAG
>DHQH01000097.1:17541-17723 GCA_002410125.1 Alphaproteobacteria bacterium UBA5343 | reverse complement strand
TAAATCTGCAGTTTTAGATGGGATTGATTTAGCAGTTAAAGCTATTGTTGAAGATATTAAGAAAAGAACTAAAGAAATTTCTTCAAATGAAGAGATTGCTCAAGTTGGTACAATATCTGCAAATGGTGATACAGAGATTGGTAACCACTTAGCTCAAGCTATGGAAAAAGTTGGTAAAGAAG
>DHQH01000097.1:4446-17347 GCA_002410125.1 Alphaproteobacteria bacterium UBA5343 | reverse complement strand
GTTGTTGAAGGTATGCAGTTTGACAGAGGTTATTTATCTCCATATTTTGTAACAAATCCAGATAAAATGACAGTGGAGTTTGAAAATCCATATATCTTAATCTTTGATAAGAAAATTACAAATCTACAAGCTATTGTTCCAGTTTTAGAAGCTGTTGTTCAATCAAATAGACCTCTTCTTATCATTGCAGAAGATATTGAAGGTGAAGCATTAGCGACTCTTGTTGTAAATAGACTTCGCGGTGGACTTAAAGTATGTGCTGTTAAAGCTCCTGGTTTTGGTGATAGAAGAAAAGCGATGCTAGAAGATATTTCTATTCTTACAGCTGGTGAAATGGTATCAGAAGAACTTGGCATTAAATTAGAGCAAACAACAATTGAAATGCTTGGTAGTGCTAAGAGAGTTACAATTACTAAAGAAGAAACAGTAATTGTTGATGGTGCTGGTGATAAAGCTCATATTGATGCTAGATGTTCTCAAATCAAACAACAAATTGGTGAAACATCTTCAGAATATGACAAAGAAAAACTTCAAGAAAGATTAGCAAAACTTTCAGGCGGTGTAGCCGTTCTTAAAATTGGTGGAGCATCAGAAGTTGAAGTTAAAGAAAAGAAAGATAGAGTTGATGATGCATTACATGCAACAAGAGCAGCCGTTCAAGAAGGTGTTGTTGCTGGTGGTGGTGTAGCACTTCTTTATTCTAAAAAAGTATTAGAAAATTTAAAAGCTGACAATGCAGATATTGAAGCTGGTATTAAAATTGTGAAAAATGCAATTGAAGCTCCTGTTCGTCAAATCGCAGAAAATGCAGGTGTTGATGGTGCAGTTGTTGCCGGCAAATTAATGGAAAGCAATGATTCAAACTTTGGTTATAATGCTCAAATTGGTGAATATACAGATATGGTAAAAGCCGGTATTATTGATCCAACTAAAGTTGTTAGAACTGCTCTTCAAGATGCTGCATCTGTTGCAGGTTTATTAATTACAACTGAAGCAATGGTTGCTGATGAACCAGTAAAAGAAAGTTGTGGGGCTTCCGTTCCTGCTGCTCCTATGGGCGGTGGTATGGGTGGAATGCCTGGTATGGGCTTCTAAGCCAATTCTATGGTCATCTAATACATAATTTACGAATAGTCCTAAATTCATGTAGTAAAGTGCTACACTAGAATTTAGGACTTTCTTAATTCTTATTATATGTCTCATATAATAGGCTTAGAATGTTATCTTCGTCTTTTGCACGACTAATAATAAACGGGATTTATGTCTAAACACGTTCAAGTACTGGTTTGTACGAGAAGTGCTTATTCAAAATCCCGTTTATTTTCTATTCTCACAAAATACTTTATCTATAGTATGGGTTGATTTCTTGTCGCCTAAAAATCAACTAACCTAATAGGCTTAGAATATGAGCTTATGATTAATGATGAAAAGGGGTTGTTTTATTACAGCCTCTTTTTTTATTGTATAATTTATATTTTAATGCTACTATTTGTTGAATTTAACTGAAAGGGTTTATTATGAGTAATATTAGAGATGTGAATATTTTATCATTATCAGAAATAACAGATAGTGATATTTTAGAAGAATATAAAAATTATTTAGGTATAGAGATTAAAAAACATGAAATGCAAGTATTGAACTCTCTTTGTGGTATTTTCAAAGAAAATCGGATGTCTGTGGATTTTTATAATAATTTTTATGTTGGTTATTCAATTCCTCAAATTTCAAAAGAGTTTGATTTGCTTAGGGTGGCAGAAAATAGTATTATAAATATTGAATTAAAAAAGGAAGCAGAGGAAGCTAAAATATTAAAACAATTAGAAAGAAACTCTTATTATTTATCGTATTTAAATAAAGATATTCATTTATTTACATTTGTTAAGAGTAATAAATCTTTATATATGTTAAATAAACAAAAAGATATTGAGGTTGTAGATATATCTGTTTTAGTTTCTTATTTGCAAGCTCAGAATAAATTTTATGAAGGTAATTTAAATGATTTATTCAATCCATCTAATTATTTAGTTTCTCCGTTTAATTCTACTCAAAAATTTTTAGAAGGTAAGTATTTTCTAACTGCTCAACAGGAAGAAATAAAAAGTAGTATTAGTTCTATATTTCAAGAGGGAGGTAATAACATCATATCTATTGAAGGTAAGGCAGGAACAGGAAAAACATTATTATTATATGATATTGCAAAAAAAAATATGAAAGATGATATGACTGTTTTGGTTATTCATGTTGGATGTCTCAATAAAGGACATCGTATTTTAAATGAAGATAATAACTGGTTAATAATAGAAGTTAAATCAGTAAAAAAATTTCTTGATAATGCTGTTGATGGTAATGGAAATAGTAAATATGATGTTATTATAATAGATGAAACACAGAGAATTTATAAGAGACAATTAGATGAAGTGTTAAGTTTTGTTAAGAAATATAATATAAATTGTATTGCAGGTTTTGATGCTGCACAAACTCTTAGTAGTAGGGAAAAATTTAGTAAAGTAATTGAAGTAGTTAAAGGTTGTAGTTGTAGAGATTTTAATCTTACAGAGAAGATAAGAACTAATAAAAATATAGCAAAATTTATAAGTGCTATGTTTAATTTAAGAAAAAAAGGTAATACAATAATAAAAAATGTTTCAGTAATTCATTTTAATAGTGGTGAGATTGCTCAAGAATATATTGATAAAAAAATAGACTATAGATTAATATCATATACACCATCTCAATATAATACAGATAAAATTGATGTATTCCAATCTTGTATAACATATGAAGATAGTTCTCATGGTGTTATTGGGCAAGAGTTTGATAATGTGATTGTGATTATTGATGATGTCTTTTTTTATGATAAAAATAAAGTTTTACAGAGTAATGGTCGGAGAGGAAACCCTTATGATCAAGTTAAAATGCTTTTTCAGGCAGTAACCAGGGTAAAATATAAGCTAGAAATTGTAGTAGTAAATAATCAAGCTGTATTTGGAGAGCTATTAAAAATATTAAATAACTAATATTTGTTTTGAAAAAGGGGTTGTTTTATTACAGCCTCTTTTTTTATTGTTTGTAAGATGAAAAACTATTGAAGTATAGAGAATAGTGGTTATAGTTTATAGGGTGTTTAGCTTTGTAATACTTAGGGAAATCAATGAATATTGGAATAATTTTAGGTAGAATTGGTGGTGAAGACGGTGTTGGTCTTGAAACTGAAAAATGGATAGAGGTTATGCAAAAAATGGGGCATGAACCCTATGTTTTGTCAGGACTTTTTGAACGAGATATTTTACCTAAAAAACAACAAACAGTTTATCCTGTTTTATCATTTGATTCTGAGGAATGCTTATATGAGCAAGATAAGGCATTTTTTAATCCTGATGAAGATGCAGAACCGTTACTTAATCATTTAGAAAAAACATCTAATAAAATTCAGAAAAAAATAGCTAAGTGGGTAAAAGATAAAAAATTAGATGTATTGATATCTGAAAATGCTTCATCACTTCCTTTTCATTTCTCGATGGGAATGGGAATCGCGAAATTTGTGAGATCTGATGCAGGAAGAGCTATAAAAGTAATTCTTCATAATCATGATTGGCATTGGGAAAGAGGTGATAGATATGTATCTCCTCATATGAAAGTTATGCGAATTTGTGTAGATAATTTCCCAATCATTCAAGATAATGTGAAACATGCAGTGATTAATGAATTTGGAGTGGAAACAGTAAAAAGAAGATTTAATGAAGATGCTGTAAAAGTTCCAAATGTGATGGATTTTGAGAAATCTTATGGTGAGATAGATGAATATAATAAAGATATGCGAGCTGATTTAGGATTAGTAGAAGATGATATTGCATTATTTCAAGTAACTAGAATCGTCGAGCGAAAAAGAATTGATACAGCAGTTGAGCTAATTGCAAAATTAAATAAGTTGAGGCGAGATAGAAAAATAAAACTAGTCATTACTGGCTCTGATAGGGATGATGATAAAAAAGGTGGAGTGGTATTTAATCTAAAAGAATTAGCAGATAAGCTTGGAGTTAGTGGGCAAATTATATATGCAGGTGATAGATTTGATGCATTTAGAGGGCAAAATTCTAAAGGAGAGAAAATCTATACAGTAGAAGATGCTCATGCAATTGCTGATGGAGAGACTTATTTTAGTGATTATGAAGGATTTGGTAATGCTTTTGTAGAATGTGTGAATGCAAAGAAACCTATCTTTGTCAATAATTATAAGCCTGTTTATATGCCAGATATTGGTTCCAAAGGTTTTAAAACCGTGATGATTGAAAATAATAAGTTTACATTTTGGGATGTTTGGAAAATCAATAGAATCCTAAATAGTCAAAAATTGAAAAAGAAAATTATAGATTTTAATTATGAGTTGGCGAGGAGGGAGTTTTCTTTTCTGGTGTTGGAATCTAAGCTCCGCGAACTCCTTGACTAATCTTTGATTCTAAGAGTATCTATGTCGTTATTTAAGTTCTCATTTACTATTTTGTAAACGTTCGAACTTAAATGCCTAATATCTATCTCTTATAATACAAAGATTGTTATAGCGTTTTATTCGTACAAAATCCTTCAGACCCAACTTGTTGGGGTTTAATTTCTTTAAATCAATTCCTTAAATTTTTCTAAAAAGGCGATTTGTATTTGGGATATTTTATTTAGAGAATCAATTTCTACATATTCTATCTTAGAATGCATTCCTGCACCTGTTCCGCTATGCATGATGATAGTTGAGCCAAGGGTAGCGAATAATCTAGAATCGGTAGCCCCACCCATGGTTACAAATTCTAAGTCAAAACCAAGGGCTTTTTCAGCAAAGTTTTTATAGGCTTTGATATGTTTATTATCTTCTTCCATTAATACAGGGATTGAGGTGCTTGCGATTTCATAGCTAACTCCATCTAACATGCAAGAATCTAATTTTTTCTTTAGATCTTCAACGGAACTAGTGTCTGTTAGTCTAATATCAAGAGTGGCTTCAGCAATATCTGGGATACAGTTTGGAGCGGTGCCAGCATTGATAATTCCAGTATGCATAGTGTCAATCCAAGTATCTTTTGGCTCTCCAGTGTGGATTGAATGATATGGATATAATTTTCTGATATTGGCAATGGTTAGCATTAATTTTTCAATAGCATCATCACCGTCCCAAGGCATAGAGCCGTGAGCTTCTTTACCAGTAGCCGTGATTTTTATAATATTTGGGTTTTTACATTTGAGAATGATTTCTTTAATATCTCCACCAACATCATTATCTAAAACAACGGTAGATTTAATGCCTGCTTGTTCTACAAAATATTCGGCACCTTTGCCTCCTTTTTCTTCATCGGTAGTGATAGCAAGAGCAAATTTTATATCAATATTGTTATTAATAACATGTTTTAGAGAATTCATAGCAACTGCGACCCAAGATTTCATATCTAGGGAGCCACGACCATATAGCTTGCTGTCTTTTTCTGTTGGGTTGAACATTATATCATCAGCTGGAACAACATCAATATGACCTAGCATTAATACATCATATTGTTTTTCTTGCTCGTCACAATTTGATAAGAAAAGAACTGTTGGAGTATCTGGTGTTTCATATTTTTTAGTGAATATTTTAGTATCTTTGAAATAATCTAAAATATAGGTAATACATTTATCTAGTTCTTGCTTGTTACCAGTTACGGATTTGAAACGGATTAGGTCTTTAGTTAGTTGTAATACAGTTGTCATTTGTTTGGTTCCTCGTCTTTTGCACGAAATCACATTAAATCCTGTAGTCTCAAAAAACTCATGTATGAATTGCTACATTCAAGTTTTTTTCGCTTTGGATTTAATGCACCTTCGTACAAAATCCATCAGAATAGGTTTTGATTTGTATTAGATTGTAATAAGAATGTTTTAAATAATGGTGAAATTTACATCCTTATTTCTGTTTCTGGATTGTATGGAGGGTTGCAAGTTAAGATTATCTCTGCATCTTTTCCTGTCATTGAGTGCCATTTATTAGGTTTAATCGAAAATAAGTCATCCTTTTTACAAAGATATTTTGTGCCTTCAATTTCAAATTCTATTTCTCCTCTAGTGACTAAATAGGTTTTGGTTGAAAGAGTGTTTTTAAAACGACCGTGATAGCCATTTATTTCTGATTTTACGATATCATAAGAATCGTTTTTAAATGGGTAGATGTGGACGGTAGTTGCATTATCAGGTTTGACAGTTAAGGTATTTTCTTTAGCTATTTTCATTATTCAAATCCTTTATAATCTCAATTGCTTCTTTAAGACCGGTTTTTTGTATTTCTATATTAGGAGGGAAGGCATTAAATAATCTGGAAGGGGTTTGATTATCTAAAATCACAAATACACCTTTGTCATTTTTAGTTCTGATTAATCTGCCAAATGCTTGGGAGAGTTTGGATCTAGTTAGAAATTCATCATATTCTTTTTCACCAAAATGTTTTCTTCTTTTTAGATGTAAAATATCAGGTTTTGGCCATGGAACTCTTTCAAAGATTATAAGCCTTAGCGAATCACCTGGAACGTCAACTCCGTCTCTTACTGCATCGGTTCCAAGTAAGCATGAATTTTCATCAGCTTTAAAGATATCAATGAGGGTAGAAGTATCAATATTTGAAGTGTGTTGAGAGTAGAGATTGATATTTTCTTCGTAGAGTTTTGGAGTAATTAAATCTTTTACTTTTTTTAATCGATTAATGGCGGTGAATATCCCTAATGCTCCGCCTTTTGAAGCAATAAATAATTCCCTATAAGCAGTGGCTAATTGCTCCATACTTCTTTTGTTAATATCATTGATGATGATTACTTTTGAATTTTTTTGATAGTCAAAAGGTGATTTGGTATCTGATAGTAATGGTTGGTTGGTTTTATCAATTTCGGTGATATGTTTAATTCCAGTTTTCATAAAAGCAGTTTGCCAGTCTTTTTCATAATCTCCAGTTCTATCTTTTAGAGTTGCGGAAGTTAGAGCGATGCCTTTTGAGGTATTGGTAAATGCTTCTGCGAATGGTTTGGTTGGGTCAATAAAATGTCGGTGCATACCAATATCAAAATCAGTTCCGCTTAGTTTTTCAACCTCAAACCAATCTATGAATTTTTTATTTTCTTCATCTTTAATAAGTCTATCTAACATATCTATCCAAGATGATAGAGGCATTAGAGCACGATGGGTTAGCGAACGAGTGATATTTTCTATTTTAGATTTGATGTTAGCTTCTAATTTATGGGAATCTTTATCTAAGATTTTATCAAGAGTTTTAATTAGTTTATTGATAGGAGTGGTGATGTATTTTAATTCTCTTTGTAGATTTGCTGCATCATGAATTAATTCTACAGGTAAATCATTTGGTTCGGCTTGGATTGAGTAGCTATTATCTTTGTTCTTTTCTTTAGCTCGAAGATAAGTAAAATCATATAGAGATGATAGGAATTTTTCAAAAACACCAATTGGTAGTCCTGATTGTATTCTTTTTAAGGCTCCGTAATTTGCGAGTTCTTTTGAACTTGATACAATATCTGCAACAATCTTATCTAACTCGTCATATTTTTCGATTACATCTGATAATCGGCGACGAAGCCCTTTGGTTCTGGAACGAATAGAATCGGTTTCAGCACCCCTAA
Source organism: Alphaproteobacteria bacterium UBA5343 (assembly GCA_002410125.1). Classification (GTDB taxonomy): domain Bacteria; phylum Pseudomonadota; class Alphaproteobacteria; order RF32; family UBA5343; genus UBA5343. The sequence goes on along the minus strand of DHQH01000097.1, from coordinate 9,713 downwards.
TCCAGCGTCTGACTTCAGCAGATTCAAGAGAGGTTAGATGTGATGAAAAAGTCGAATCGGCAGAGTTAAAAATATGATGGGCTTCATCAAATACATATCTAGTTGGGACATTGCCATCTTCTATTCCACCTAAGCAAGATTGAATCATAACTAATGAATGATTAGCAATTACAATATCGGCTTTTTTAGCTTTGCGGATGGTTTTTTCAATAAAACATTTCTTATAAAAAGGGCATGAGGCATAGATACATTCACCACGATGATCGGTAAGGCTAGAAATTCTATTTTTACCGATAATATCAACCAGCCATCCGGGGAAATCACCGCCAATAATATCGCCTGCATTAGTCCTCTCAACCCAACGAGAGATTAGTCCTAATGGGATGATATTATTTTTATTAGTAGTAGTTTTTGATAAGGCATCTTCAAAATTTAATAAGCATAGGTAATTCTCTCTACCCTTTCTAATCACAACTCTTTGGTTTTTATTTTTAGAATCGGGATAAAGCCTATCGAATTCTGAGGAGAGTTGCTTTTGAAGATTTTTGGTGTAGGTAGAGATCCAAACAGTATCGTCATTTTTCTCTGCCCAGATACTAGCAGGAGCAATATAACCTAGAGTTTTGCCAATACCTGTGCCTGCTTGAGCAAGAGTGATGTTGGGTGAGTTTTTATATTTGTTGGGTTCAAATGCGAATCGAATAGTGTCGGAATATGCAAATTGTTCTTCTCTTTTTTCTGCTGATTTATGAGTTGAAAGAAGCAGGTTTAGCCTTTCTGTAGTTTCTTTAGTTGTTACTTTTTCGTCACCAGTGGTGGCGTTAAAATTACTATCTTCCCATTCATATAATTTGTTGTGAGTTTTTAAGTAAGATAGTGGGTTTTTCTTTGCAGTTTTTTCTTTGATAGTTTGAGGGGTTTCTCCTGTTGTAAATAATATATAATCAGCCCATGCCCAGTTAGCGAGTTTCATTGCTAAAGTTATGCTAATTAACCTTCTAGTTTCAGTTTTATTTAGTTTAGAGATATCATCTAGTATTTTTTTGATGATTTCTATTTGTGAAAATAATTTTGCCTCAGCAGTGATAGGAATCGGTAAATCTAAGGTTTTGCATAAACCTGAAACAGTTGGAATGGTGAATCTGGCGGGATAAATAAATGCGAATAATTCTAATATGTCGAAGCAAGGGATATTTTTATTATTAAAGAAAGAAGTGATGTGATTTTTATAGCATATTATATGTGGTGTTTGGCAAATAGAATCGTATAATTTAGGGGTTGGTTTATTTTCTTCAATAATACCATCAGAGTTTAGGGATACAGCTAAATTACCTTCGATGATGAGGGTAGGGAAGTTGGGTAGTATCATATTAGTTGTGGCCATAATTTTCTATTCTTTTAATCTGTATTGTCGTTAGAACTTGGTTCGAAATACTACCAGTATTACGAACAAAACCTTCCTAAATACATATCAAAATAATTAGAAAATTATATGAGTTCTAATTTAGGCATGAGTGGTTTTTCTATTCTTTTAATTTGTACCAATTAATCTTAGCTATAAATCAATTCTTGACTAGAGTATATATATAAATTAACTTCTATGAAAGTTGAAGTTTACTTTATACAGGAAAATAAAATAATGATAGAAGAATATACAGGTAAAGATTTATATGAGAGTGATGATGTAGAGTTAATGGAGAAAGCTTATAAAGCTATTCTTAAAAGTAAGAAAAGCCGCATTAGAGAATTAATAGAGTTATGTAATGAGTTGGACTTTAAAAAAATAGGAATAGCTTATTGTAGAACTATGGAAAAATATGCAATGAGGCTTGATGAGATATTAACTCTAGCAGGTTTTGAAACTGCAATAGTTAGTTGTAAAATAGGTGGACTCAAAAATGAAGAGCTCTTCGAAGAGGCAAAAGGTATTTCTTGTAATCCAGCTTATCAAGCAAAATTTTTAAGAGAAGCAAATACCGATATAAATGTGAATGTTGGACTTTGTCTTGGGCATGAATTGATGTTTATGAAAAAATCAAATGCACCAGTTACCACAGTGCTTGTTAAAGATTTTTGTACTAATCATAATATTGCTGAGAGTCTTTTGAGCGATTAATCTTCGTCTTTTGCACTCTCATAGGTATCTAAACTCACATTCGTTGCTATAGCTTCCTCTGTTTGTTAAGATATTACTATGTCCTCGTAGCTCAGCTGGATAGAGCATCAGATTCCTAATCTGAGGGTCGGAGGTTCGAATCCTCTCGAGGACGCCAATAAAAGCCATATAATGAGTTGCTTTGTTGTCGGTTATTTTGCTCAAGTACTGGTCTTTGTACTAGTCGCAAACAACCTCCTAAAATTATTCTCGTTCTATGGCTTTTCTTTTTCTACAATAACCTAAGTGTTAATTTTGAAATATTTATCGATGGTTTCTTTGTAAAGAGGAAGCATTTCTTTTTGAGTTTTTTCTCTTTCATAAATTAGCTCGGTTGGAACATTTCTATTAGTGATTTTTTCTCTTTCTTTCACTCTTTCTTCTGCGGTGTTTACATCGCAATCAATGTGATATAGATGGGTAGTGTAGCCCATATTTTTAATGTTTTTTATCATATTAATATGGTCGATTTTAGTTAGTGAATGTTCAAAAATGATGTTCAAATCATAACTAATTGCTTTTTGTAGTAAAGCATGACCAATTGCTCTGGCATCTTGAACATTATTTATATAAGCATTTTGATTGCTAACACCTAAATCTTTATCTTTTTTATAACTTGGCATATTTTCCATAATGTCATCAAATGAGATGAAAAGAGCATTACTTTCTTTTAAGAGTTTTTTTGCATGAGTAGTTTTGCCACTACCTGGAATGCCCCCGATATGGCGGTATATTTTGTTTTGTGATGGGTCAAAGGATAGAATTTTTTCTTCAATATAATCGAAGGCAAATGATTTATTTTCAGGTGATAAATCATTTAATCCTTTAGTTTCGTGAGGAAATTTTATAGTAATTTTATTCATTTTATAATCTACTCATATATTAAATCTGCAAGATGTATAACATATTTTTAAGAATAGTTAAAGGAGTTTTTAAAAAAGATCGGTGCTCATATATCTAAATACATCATCGTGGTTTATGAAAACGATATTCTTATCGTGATATCTTTTATCAATATCTAAAATAACCTTTAGGTTTGCTCCAGATGAAATGCCTGCTGGTAAGCCTTCGACTTCTATTAGTTCTTGGGTATGTTTGATGGCTTCTTTATCTGAGACTTCAATAATTTCATCAATATAACTAGTATTTAAAGTGGTTGGGATGAAGTCATCATTAGTATTATTTATTGGTTGCAAGCCTTCGATTTTATGGTCTTTTTTGTTTTGTGGTTCAATGCCGATTATTTTTATATTAGGATTTTTTTCTTTTAGATATTTGCCAATTCCAGAAATCGTTCCACCAGTACCAATGCCCGCGACTAAAATATCGATATTGCCTTCTAAATCATTCCATAATTCTGTAGCTGTTACTTGGTAGTGAAGCTCTGGGTTTGATTGGTTGTTATATTGATTTATCCAGAAATGGTTAGGATTGTTTTTTTCTATTTCTTTAGCTTTTTGCATCATATCTAATCGACCTAAATTAGCAGGGGCTATGATTAGTTCTGCTCCAAAATATTTTACGAGTTTTTTTCGTTCTAAAGATGCTGTTTCTGGTAAGATAACAATTACATTATAGCCCTTTAATCTACCAATGCTAGCAAGTGCAATGCCGGTATTGCCGGTGCTTGATTCGATAATAGTGCTGATATTTGGTTTTAATAGTCCTTTTTTTTCAGCATCTTCAATCATGGAGAGGATAATTCTGTCTTTGATTGAGCCGTAAGGATTAAAAGATTCTAATTTAGCAAAGATGTTGTTGTTGGTTTGATATTTCTTAGAAATATTATTTAGTTTTAGTAATGGGGTGGAGTTAATGGTTTCTAAGATAGAATTTATGTAAGTCATTTTATTTCTTTCATTGTGTTGTCGTTTTTTATTTTTTTGTTATGTAGTTTTTAGGTATAGAAAATTAGTCGCAAAGGCGACAACAATAAAAGAAAAATGTGTTAGTTAAGTTTTTCATGAGGATTAGTTTATTGAATTTTTTAAAATAATCAATAGATTTTTTCTTGACATTTGGTAAGTTTTATTTAAACATTTCAATAGTTATTTAAATGTAGTTTTTGTCTTTTGTGCAAAATCCATCAGACTAGAAATGATGTATAACATTTTTGTTTTGGAGTGGAAAATGAATATAGAAAAATCAGTCAAAATCTTAAATGCTTTAGCTCATGAGTTTAGGTTAAAGATTGTTAAGCAATTAGTTGCAGTTGGTAAAGAAGGATTATGTCCTTGTCATTTGGTTGAAAGATTAAATACTACTAATGCGAATTTGTCATTTCATCTAAAAGAGCTAGAGAATGCTGGTCTTGTTTCTAAAGAGAAGAAAGGGAAGTTTATTTATTATAAGGCTAATTGTAAGTTGATTAAGAAGTTGGGTGATTTTTTGATAGAGGGTTGTAACACATATAATCCTTATTGTAGTTTTTGAAAAATGGATGATAAAGATAACAGGGGTTATTTTTGTCATCGGTGGGATTTATTATTTATTTTAAGAATTGGAGAAAATTTGAATGTTAGAGGTTTTTACAAAATTAGCAAATTTGGTCGCATATGGTTGGTTATCCTTAGAAGAGGGTACTCATCTAGCGAGTGCTGTTCATTTCTTTGTTGAAGACATTACAAAGATATTTTTCTTACTTTGTTTGATGACAAGCTTAGTATCATTTTTTAGATCAAAACTTAATTCAGAGAAGATAAGAGAATATTTAGAAGGCAAACCTAAATGGATTGCATATCTAATGGCTTGTATATTAGGGGCAATAACCCCTTTTTGTTCATGCTCATCAATACCTTTATTTATCGGCTTTATAGAAGCAGGTATTCCATTTGGGATTGTGATGACTTTTTTAATTACATCACCAATGATTAATGAAGTAGCGATGCTGGTTTTTGCTTCTACTGTTGGATGGGATGTAGCCGGAATTTATATTATAACAGGAATGGTGATTGGTTTTGTTGGTGGGCTCTTTATGGAGAAAATGGGCTTTGAAAAATATGTTGAAGGCTATGTTTATGATATAAAAATGGGAAAAGTTGCTGTGCAAGAAAATAATATGAGTTTTAAAGAAAGACTTATTTATGCGGTTAATTATTCAAAAGGTATTGTG
>DHQH01000097.1:3531-4258 GCA_002410125.1 Alphaproteobacteria bacterium UBA5343 | reverse complement strand
AATTTGGCTTTATTTGGTAGTTGGTATTGGAATTGGGGCTTTCCTTCATGGTTATGTGCCTCAAGAATTTTTTGCAGAGTATGCAAGTGCAGATAATATTTTTGCTGTGCCAATGGCTGTGATATTCGGTATTCCACTATATTCTAATGCGACAGGTGTGGTGCCAATTGCAGAAGCCTTACTTGGTAAAGGTGTGCCTCTTGGTACAGTTTTAGCAATGATGATGTCAGTAGTTGCTATATCATTACCAGAAATGGTGATTTTAAGAAAAGTGTTAAAAGCTAGATTGCTATGGTATTTTGCTTCGCTTTTATTAACTGCATTCGTGATTGTGGGATATTTGTATAATTGGATTTTCTAGAAAAGGAATAGAGAAATGAAAGTAATAAAAATTTTAGGAGCAGATGGTTGCTCTACTTGTGATAATTTAAAAAAGACAGTTGAAAGAATCGTTGAAGAAAAATCAATTGATGCAGGAGTTATAAAAGTAACTGATGTGATGGATATTATGAAATATGGAGTGATGTCTACTCCTGCGGTAGTTGTTGATGAGCAGTTGAAATGTATTGGAAGAGTTCCAACTGATTCAGAAATTATAAACTGGATAGTTTAAATCTTCGTCTTTTGTGCGAAATCACATCAAATGCAATTTGTAAAATGAAGCGTTCACGTATTATTTATACGAGAAACTCCATTTTAAAATTGATTTAATGCACCTTTGCACAAA
>DHQH01000097.1:0-3358 GCA_002410125.1 Alphaproteobacteria bacterium UBA5343 | reverse complement strand
ATTTAATGCACCTTTGCACAAAATCCATCAGATTCATAAGGTAATGTAACTATATGTCTCATATAATCAATTATAGCTTGATTTGGTGATTATAAAATATTTTGGACGGAGATTCGGGAAAATATATTTTTTTAGGATGATTTTTTGATTAATTTTGAGGTTTCGTATTCTGTTTTTATGTTTAAATTCTTTGCTTTTCAGTTGTTTATTTGGGTATAAATATTTTTTGTCAAAACTGATTGACAAAAATAATATATTATGCAATATTCCTAACCAAGAGTTTGTTAGAGTAAGTTATGAATTGTGAGTGTAGATGATTGTTTACGAAACATAATTTTTTTGAAGGTACGAGTAAGTAATTATTCGTGCCTTTTTTTGTAGTTTTTTTGGGGATATTAAATGACTAAAATGCAAGATACTATATCATTTCCGGGAGGTAATAATCCAGATAGAATTGGTGGAAGTTCTATGGTTGTTACATCACAAAATGGAGATAAAATATCCAGAGTTATGGTGGATGGTGGTATCCAATTTCCAGAAAAAGATTCTAAATATGTTGGATATGCTCCAGATTTAAGACGACATCTTTCAAGACCTGGAGATCCAGCAAAAGAACCACTTGATATGGTTTTCTTAACTCATCCGCATGAAGATCATATTGGGGCTTGGGTTCATATGGTTAAGATGGGGTATACATTGCCACCATTTTATGGTTCTAAATTTACAATTAATTACCTAAAAGAAGTTTTCAAAAATGAGGGAGTTCCTGCTCCTAAATGTGTTTGTATTGATGGTCGGGATACTGTAAAAGTTTCAGATGATATGGAAATTGAGGCTATTAATGTTAGTCATTCATCTCCTGATTCTCTTGGTTATTATATTACAACGAAAAATTCTAAACTTTTACATTTAGGAGATTTTAATACTGAGCAAGATGTGCCGATTGGTAAACCTTTTGATAAAGAGCATTATAGCGAGATAGTAAATAGAGGAATTACACATTTTATGGTAGATTCAACCTCTATGGAAAATGATACTAAGAGGATTTCTTATAATGAAGCTGTAGAAGTGATGGTTAAATTTGCTAAGAAATTTGCTAGAGGTCGAATGATTATTGAACCTGTAATCTCAAGGAGTTTACAGTATGTAGCGGTAGCAGCAAAGGCAGCAGCAAAATCTAATAGAACTATTTTTACTGCTGGATATTCCCTTAATTTGGCCGTTAAAGTTGCAGAGAAATGTGGTTATGATCTAAACGATATAGCTAATGAGGGAACAGATAGTAAATCTAAAAGAAAAGTTATGTATAGCGGAACTGCCCAGGAATTTATGAAAAAAGTTCCAAGACGTTTTAGATGGTTGTTACCATCTGGCTCACAAAATGAGAATAATTCTGTAATGTCAAGGATTGCTAAAAAGATACATCCTTATTTTAAAATTGTTAAAAATGATATATTGGCTATGTGCCAAAGAGCAATTCCTGGTAATGAAAATGTCGTTAGGGAAATGTTGGCTCTTTGTACAGAGCAGGGTATGGAGGTGATTCAAAATGTCGCTTTTAATGCTAGTAAATTGTACAAAATAATGTTGATGCAAAGATCTGGGCATGCATATCCAGATGAGATAAAGAGTTTATTAACAGAGGCTAAATCTAATCCAAAAAATTCTGATATGGTGGTAATTCCTGTTCATGGTAATATGCGTCAATTAGGATTATGTACTAAAATGGCTCGTGAAGTTGGTGTTAAATCTACAATTATTCCTAATATGCATATTTTTAAGCTAGGTAAAGGTAAGGTTATGCCAGCACAAGGGGTTAAGAAAATTGTAGCTCGATGGATTGGAATTATAAAAAAAGAACCTAAAAATCCAGAAGAAAGACCTATTTATGAATATGATTTGCTAGATCAAGATAAAAATATATTGGATAAGTTAGAAGTTGCTAAAACTTATAGCAAAAAAGAAATTGCGTCTGTTGATGAAGTTGATGAACATGGAATGATGGATGAGTATGCAGAGGAAGATGAAGAAACTAGAAAAAAAGCTCAAAAAGGAAAGGCTAAGAAAAGAACAAGAAATAAAAACAAAAATAATAGAAGAAAAGGTGAGCCGAGAGAATATAGAAGTGATGAAATGACAAATAAAATATTGCAAAAGAAATTTGGTAGAAGAGGAGGAAGTAAATAGACATATTTGTTATTTTAGAGTATAATGATTGCGGAATTTGAGAAAAATTTTGCAGTCATTTTTTTATTGGTAGAAATTTATGTTTAATAAAACAAAAAAAGAAATCGGTGATAAAATAAGAAACAGGAAGAAAACACTTGGTTCTCTTCAGCTTGATGATGCTTTTGAAAGGCATTTAGATCAAGATAGTACAGTTTATTCATTATTTTGGGATAAGGTTTTATTTAACTCAAAAATAGAAGAAACCAAATGTATCTCTAATGAATATGAAAATTTTCCAATCAAATATAATAAAATTACCTATAAAACTAGACTTCATTACTATTATTCAAGAGGGGTGAAGTTTAAAGAAGATTTTGATAAAATTCTGTCCATTAAAAGTGTAAAAATCTTAAAACAATATTTTAGAGAAATAGAGCATAAAGATGAATGGGTGCATCTAGCCTATAGAAAAAGAGTGATGGCCAGAGCTTGTGAGCTACAAGTAGTGCAAAATGATGATTTTAGGCATTATTTAAGGCGAACTGGAGAATCAGAACTTATATATTTAAATTTTGCTGATGGGTATTTTGGTATAGGTCGTGATGGTAAAGGGCTTAATCATCTCGGTAGAATTCTAATGGATTGTAGAGCTCTTCTAACTCAGAAAGAGAATGAAGGTGAAGAAGAAGAGCTAGAAGAAATGAAGCATAAAAAGAAAGAAATGGAATTTTCAAGACAGGAATTTTCTGGAATGCTAGGCTCAGCGCTGAGCTATGTGAGTAGAAATTTAGAAAACGCTAAAAATATGGAAGCAATGGGTAATATGGATTTTGGGCAAGTAACTAAAGGAGAAGCAACCCTGAAAGTAATGGAGACAATTGCAACCATGAACCGTGATGAAAATGATGAACTCGCCGAATGGAATAAAGAAATTGAAGCAAACTGGTTAGATTTTAGGAAACAACAATCCCAGCAAAAAACTCAAAATTTAAATAAAAATCAAGTAAGAGATAGAGCAATCGATCAAAAGTATTTGGAGTTGCAGAGGTCTATGGAAGATAGGGGCCGCGAAATAGAATAACCTTTTTACCTTTGATTCTATGGACATCTAATACAGAATTTGCGAGTGTTTTGCTCAAGTCATTTAGTACTTCTAAAATCAATCGCAAAATCTCTTAATTCTTATTAT
>DHQH01000107.1:1023-4664 GCA_002410125.1 Alphaproteobacteria bacterium UBA5343 | reverse complement strand
ATTAATGCTGTATATAATACAAAAAAATTATATCAGATAAATGAATCCATTGAAAAAGTGGTAAAGAGCAATGAGTAGTGTATTAGTTATTTCAAATGATAGTAAATATACTTATGATTTTAGAAGAGAAGTAATATCAGAAATTATCAAAAATAACTATAGTGTAACGATAGTCACTAATTTTAGTAGCAAAATGAATGAATTACAAAAACTTGGTGTGAATTTAATTGAATCAAATATTGATCGAAGAGGTAAAAATCCATTTAAAGATTTATGTTTGTTCAGGTTTTATAGAAAAATAATTAAAAAAATGAGACCTGATGTTGTACTTACTTATACTATCAAACCTAATATATATGGAGGATTGGTATCAAGATTACATAAGGTTGCTTATTTTCCTAATATAACTGGATTGGGGACAGCAGTGGAGAATAAAGGCATATTGCAATTTATCACTATCAAACTCTATAAGATCGCTCTAAAAAATGCAAAAGTAATTTTTTTTCAAAATAAAGAAAATATGAATTTCATGAATAAAAAAGGTATAAAAGGAAAAAAACATTTGCTTTTGCCAGGCTCTGGTGTGAATGTTCAATATTATGGTTATTTAAGTTATCTTAATTCTAAAAAACTGCATTTTCTTTTTATAGGAAGAGTCATGAAAGAAAAAGGAATTGATTATTATTTGAACGCAGCTAAAATTATTAAATTAAAATATCCAAATACAGTGTTTCATGTTTTGGGATCATGTGAAGAAGATTATATTGCAAAACTTAATGAATACGAAAAAAAAGGTATTATTAAATATCATGGGAAAGTAGAGAATGTCCAAGAATTCCAAAGCTTTTCACACTGTACAATTCATCCTACATATTATCCAGAAGGGATGTCAAATGTTTTATTAGAAAGTGCTGCAAGTGGAAGACCAATTATTGCCTCAAATCGAAGTGGTTGTAGAGAAATTATAGACAATGGGAAAAACGGATTTTTAGTTGAAACTAAAAATTTAGAAGATTTGGTAAATAAAATTGAAAAATTCATTAATTTACCATATGAGAAAAAGAGAAATATGGGGCTATATGGAAGAAATAAAGTAATTAAAGAATTCAATAGGAATATTGTTGTAAACCAATATTTAAATGAAATTCAAAAAAACGGAGGGAAATCATGAAAATAGCAGTGATTGGTACAGGTTATGTAGGCTTATCTAATGCAGTTTTATTTAGTCAACATCATAAAGTGGTGGCACTTGATGTGATTAAAGAAAGGGTTGATTTAATTAATCAAAAAAAATCACCTATAGTTGATATAGAATTAGAAGAGTACTTAAAAGCAAAAGATTTAAATTTAGTTGCTACACTAGATAAAAAAGAAGCGTATTTAAATGCTTCCTTTGTAGTTGTTGCAACACCCACGAACTATGATCCTAAGCTTAATTACTTTGATACTTCAACAGTAGACAGTGTTATTGAAGATGTGAACACATTTAATAAAGATGCAACCATTATCATTAAATCTACAATTCCGGTAGGATATACACAAGCACAAAGAGAAAAATATCCTGATTTAAACATTATATTTTCACCTGAATTCTTAAGAGAAGGTAAAGCATTATATGATAACTTATATCCATCACGTATTGTAGTAGGAGATCACTCTAAAGAAGCGCATACTTTTGCAGAACTTCTAAAACAAGGAGCACTCAAAAAAGATATTCAAACTTTGTTTACAAATGTCACAGAAGCTGAAGCGATTAAATTGTTTTCTAATACATATCTTGCACTTAGAGTAGCGTTTTTTAATGAATTAGATACTTATGCAGAAGTTAGAGGATTAAATAGTAAAGAAATTATTGACGGTGTAAGCTTAGATCCAAGAATTGGATCACATTATAATAATCCGTCATTTGGATATGGTGGTTATTGTCTACCTAAAGATACAAAACAATTACTTGCTAACTATCAAGATGTTCCTCAAAACATTATGAGTGCTATTGTTGATGCAAATAGAACAAGAAAAGATCATGTTGCAGAAATGATTTTAGCAAGGAATCCTAAAGTGGTAGGTATCTATCGATTAGTTATGAAAAGTAATTCAGATAACTTTAGACAATCATCAATTCAAGGTGTCATGAAACGATTAAATGCCAAAGGTATTGAAATCATTGTATATGAACCAGTTTTAAAAGAACCAACTTTCTTTGGTTCAAAAGTGATAAATGATTTATCGAAATTTAAAGAAACATCAGATGTTATTGTATCTAATAGATTTGATGAATCATTAAAAGATGTAGAAAATAAAGTTTATACTAGAGATATATTTAATAGAGATTAAGGAGCAATCATGAAGGATATATATTTAGTAACAGGTGCAGCAGGGTTTATAGGTTATTATCTATCAAAAAGATTATTATCTGAAGGTCATGAAGTTATTGGCATTGACAATTTAAATGATTATTATGATGTTAATCTTAAAAATGATAGATTATCATTTTTAAATCATGATGAAAAATTTTCTTTTTATAAAATTGATATATCAAATAAAATAGAATTAGAATCTTTATTTAAAAAGTATAAGTTTACATATGTTATAAATTTAGCAGCTCAAGCAGGGGTAAGATATTCTATTGAAAATCCTGATGCATATATTCAAAGCAATATGATAGGGTTTTATCATATACTTGAAATGTGTAGACATTATCCAGTGAAACACTTACTTTATGCATCAAGTAGTTCAGTATATGGATCAAATGAAAAAGTGCCATTTGAAGAGTCTGATTTTGTAGATCATCCTGTTTCACTTTATGCAGCAACTAAAAAAAGTAATGAACTCATGGCTCATACATATAGTCATTTATATAATATTCCTTCAACAGGACTTAGATTTTTTACAGTTTATGGTCCAATGGGAAGACCGGATATGGCTTATTTTGGATTTACGAATAAATATTTTAATGGTGAAACCTTAAAAATATTTAATAACGGTGATTTTGAAAATGATATGTATCGTGATTTCACATATATAGATGATATTATTGAAGGTATTTATAAATTACTCTATGCACCTCATATGGATAATCCAAAACATCGTGTGTTAAACATTGGTAATAATAATCCTGAAAAATTAATGGTCTTTATTCATACTTTAGAAAAATGTTTATCTAGTTCATTAAATAAACAAGTTGAGTTTAATAAAACATATGAACCCATTAAACCAGGAGATGTACATAAAACTTATGCATCAACTAAAAAATTAGAACAATTAATTGGATTTAAACCTAAAACATCTATAGCAGAAGGATTACAAAAATTTACAGATTGGTATGTAGATTACTATAAGAAAGGTTAATTTAATGATATATAAAACGTTTAAAAGAATTGCTGATACTATCATAGCTTTTATTGGGTTGATTATTTTATCACCAATATTTCTTATATTAATTCTATATATTAAAATTGATTCTAAAGGTCCAATCCTTTTCAAACAAAAAAGAGTAGGCAGAAATAAAAAACATTTTATGATTTTAAAATTTAGAACCATGCGAATTGATGCACCAAAAGATATGCCAACACACATGTTAGAAAATCCTGATCAATGGATTACTAAAATAGGTAAATTCTTAAGAAAAACAAGTCTTGATG
>DHQH01000107.1:0-779 GCA_002410125.1 Alphaproteobacteria bacterium UBA5343 | reverse complement strand
TATGTCTATAATTAGACAATTAGAACATGAAAATATCGTCATATATCATGTAATGGGTGAGAATATTAATTATTTTTAGAAAGATATACATTGCTTGATACACCTTACATATTATCTAGAAGGGATATCAAATGCATTGTTGGAAAGTAGTGCAGTTGGTATGCCAGTTATTACTATAAATCGTTTTGGATGTAAAGAAGTTGTAGACAATGGAATCAGTGGATTTTTAGTTATAGAAAAAATTAAAAGATTTAATAAGTAAAATCAAGAAGATTATAAACTTTATCTTATTAAGAAAAAGAGTTAATGAAAAAAATGCTAGAATTAAAGTCGAAAATGAATTCAATCGAGACATTGAAATATCTGAATATATAAAACAAATATGTATCATTAACAAAGATTAAGGAGTTTAAAAATGGTAAAGTATTTAGTTAAAATTATAGAGTTGATATCTACTAATATAAAACTTATATTGTTAAAAATTATGCACTTGAGAACATTAAAATATTCTCCAATTCAATTTTTTTCGATATTTTCAAGCATTGAACTTGGAAAAAACGCAAAACTTAGACTTTATAGTAATATTCACGTAAAAAGTGGCACTAAAATAAAAATTAGAGATGGTGCAATGGTCAAAATAGGAGAAAATTCTTTTTTCAATCATGGGTGTATATTGGTTTCTAGAAATAAAATTTGGATTGGATCGGGAGTACAAATTGGCCCTAATGTAATGTTTTTTGATCATGATCATGATTATGCATCACCAAACGGAATCAAAG
>DHQH01000090.1 GCA_002410125.1 Alphaproteobacteria bacterium UBA5343 | reverse complement strand
TGGCAGAGCGGTTGAATGCAAAGTTTAGGGAGGAACAAAGATGTTAAAAAACATATTGAAATATAAGCTATTTTTTATTGCGGTTGCTTTTGCTTGCTGCAATATTTTATCATCTTGTGTGCATAATTCATATGCCAACTCTCTTTCATATTCTGAATTTATCACAGAGTTAAAACAAGAAATGATAACTAAGGGTATATCTAAAAAGACAGTCGATACAGTTCTTTCTAAATATACCAAACCAATGGATAAAGTTATAGATTTAGATCGAAAACAACCTGAATTTGTTATGGATACAGATACCTATCTATCAAGAATTATTACTAAAAAAAGAGTGGAAGATGGCAGAAGACTCTATCATAAACACTATAAAATCCTAACTAAAGTTACTAATGAATATAAAGTCCAGCCTCAATATCTTTTAGCATTCTGGGGAGCTGAGACCAATTATGGAACTAATTTTGGAGGTTTTAAAGTTACAGAAGCTCTAACAACACTGTCTTATGATAATAGAAGAAGAAATTTCTTCAAAAAAGAATTATATAATGCCCTTAGAATTATTGATGAAGGTCATATAACAGATGAGCAAATGATTGGCTCTTGGGCCGGTGCTATGGGGAATTTTCAGTTTATGCCATCAACTTTTATGAGTTATGCTGTAGATTATGATAAAGATGGAAAGATTGATATTTGGAATTCACTTCCTGATGCTTTTGCATCTGCTGCTAATTATTTATCTTCGATTGGTTGGAAAAACGATGAAAAATGGGGTAGAGCTGTAAAACTACCTTGGAATTTTGACTTTGCTCAAACAGGATTAAAAAACAAGCAACCTCTATATCATTGGAGAAACCAAAAAGTTCGCAAAACAAATAATAAGCTCGTACCAAACACCTTTATGAAAGCCGCCATCATCACTCCAAACGGCTATAAAGGTAAATCTTATATGGTATATAATAACTTCGATAAAATTATGAACTGGAATAAATCAACCCTTTATGCACTAGCAATTGGTAATTTGGCCGATAAAATCATTTCTCACGACAAGGTAACCGCTCATAAGAGATCTATAAATAATGCCAAAGTTACTACCAAAACTGTTAAATATATCCAAGAAAGACTAACAGAGCTTGGTTTTGCAAAATTAAAAGCTGATGGTAAACTTGGCACAAAGACTAAAAATGCTATTAAAAAATTCCAAAAAGAAGTTATGTTACCTGTTGATGGTTATCCCAACCCAATATTAATTTCTAGATTGGAAAAATTTGAAAGCAAATCAAAATTTTATATACCAATCCCTAAAAAAAGACCTGTTAGTAAATAAAGCTACTCTTTACGAAACATTTTTTTGCTTGTAAATTAACCATAACAGTTATTTCAAATAGGACAGATTCGTAACATGAGAGCATCTTACAAACAACAAATCATATACATATTAATTGCAATAATTCCTTTTATTTTAACCAGTTGTACAGATAATGGATATTATTTACCATATGGTAGAAAAGGTAGAAGCCAAAGCTCAACTATTTCTGGAGCAGGTGGAGTATATAAGGTGGGAGACCCATACGAGGTTGATGGAATTTGGTATTATCCAAAAGAAGACTATAGTTATAACGAAACAGGTATTGCTTCTTGGTATGGCTCAAAATTCCACAACAACCTTACTGCTAACGGCGAAATTTATGATATGAACACCCTAACAGCGGCCCATAAAACATTACCACTTCCATCTGTTGTAAGAGTTACCAACTTAGAAAATGGCAGATCATTAGTTCTAAGAGTTAATGACAGAGGTCCATTTGTAAACAATAGAGTTATTGATATATCTAGAAGGGGGGCTCAATTACTGGGCTTTAAAGAAAAAGGTACAGCAAAAGTAAGAGTAGAAGTACTACCAAAAGAAAGCAAAGACCTAAAAGATAAAATAGTAAAAGGCGCTAGCTTTGATTTAGATAAATATAATAAGGAAGAAGCTCAAGCAACAGCCACTAAGAAAACAGATGAAGTTAAATCTTCAGCCATAGCCGTTGCTAATTATAAAAATCTTCCACCATTAGCAAACCAACCCCCATCAACTATACCGCAAAAACCAGTAAAAACAGAAACATTACAAGTAACTACCGGTAATATTTCAAGCAATACTTTAACTAAGTCAATAACTGGTAAATTTATTCAAGTTGGAGCATTTTCAAATGAAGCTAATGCTAACAGATTAAAAGAAACACTATCATCAATTGGTGATGTTTATATATCTAAAACAACCTCTAACACCAGAACATTATATAGAGTAAGACTTGGACCTGTAGATACAGCAACAACAGCTAGCCAAATGCTAAACCAAGTAAAAGCTCTAGGTCATGATGGTGCAAGATTTGTTGATGATACCATCACTATTGAATAACATTAAAACAAAGATTATTGGGTGAATAAAATGAATTTCAAGAAAATATTACTAATCTCGTTCGTTCTATGTTTAATTTCTATCAAAGCTAATGCTATTGAAACAACTGCTAAACATGTATATTTATTTGATTATGATACTGATACTGTGCTTTTAGGTAAAGAATATGATATGGAGATGGCACCAGCTTCTATGAGTAAGTTAATGACCTTGTATATGGTGTTTGAAAGATTAAAAGACGGTAGATTGTCTCTTGATGATGAGTTTACAGTGAGTGAAAATGCTTGGAAAAAAGGCGGCTCGGTTAGTGGTAGCTCAACAATGTTCTTACCTCCAAAATCAAAGGTAAAAATCTCAGACTTATTAAGAGGGGTTATTATCCAATCTGGTAATGATGCTTGCATTACTATCGCAGAGAATATATCAGGCTCAGAAGGTGATTTTGCAGAAGAAATGGAACGGAAAGCAGCTTCACTTGGTTTAGAAAACTCAAGATTTGCGAATGCAACAGGTTGGCCAGATGAAAATCAAAAAATGTCAGCCAAAGATTTAGGTAAATTAGCAAAAATCATTGTTAGAGAATTTCCTGAATATTATTCAATATTTTCAGAGAAAACATTTACCTATAATGAAATTACTCAAGGCAATAGAAATCCACTTCTATATAGACTTAGCTATGCAGACGGCCTAAAAACCGGTCATACTAAAGAATCTGGCTATGGTCTAGTTGGCTCTGCTAAGAAAAACGATAGAAGGCTTATTATGGTGATAAACGGTCTTAATTCTAGCAAAGATAGAGCCACAGAATCAGAAAAAATTATGAGGTGGGGTTTTAGAGAATTTGATAACTATCATTTATTCAGTGCTGGAGAAAAAGTTTTTGATGCTAATATTTGGTTAGGTAAAAAAGAAAAAATTGCAGTTGCTGTTGATTCAGATGTTATGGTAACCATGAAAAAGAATCAAAAAAGAAACACTAAAATAAAAGCTATATATAACAGCCCAATTGCAGCACCAATCAATTAAATATTTTATTGAAT
>DHQH01000055.1 GCA_002410125.1 Alphaproteobacteria bacterium UBA5343 | reverse complement strand
AGGCATCATTTACGATTTTTACAAATTGTTCTTGAGGTTTTACAGATTTTAGAACTTTTTCACCAAGGGCTTGGGTTTTTACTGAGTTTATAAATTCTTTTACAACAGGAAGAGATAGATCAGCCTCTAAAAGAGCAATTCTCACTTCTCTTAAAGCATCTGATATATTGGATTCTGATAGTTTTTTGGTGGTTAATTTGCTAAAAACCGAACCTAACTTATCTGATAAATTTTCAAACATTTATATCTTCCTAAATTTAAACTAAACAATTTAACACCAGTGGGCGAAACTCGCTGACTGGTGGAGCACCTTGGTGCCAATGTTTTTCGTAATTTTTAATGAAAAACCTTTATGTTGCCCCAAGTTTTATATGTTTTTTTATTAAGAGTCAAGAGGTTTTATGGTTAAAAAACTATCAAAATGAATCTTTTGTTACATTATTCTAGATTGTTTGATTTCATACATAAAATATGGTATAATAAAAGCTGATTTTATAAAACTCTTCTTTTATTATTAAACAGCATCAAAGAAGAATATTATTCTGAATACAAAATTTTAAAAAATATACAAAATGAAAAGAGTAATTATTTTGGTAATGATTGTAGTAGCTACAGTTTTTGCCAGTTCTGAAACTAATGCAAAGGGATATAAATACAGCAAACACCGCTGTATGTCCGCTTTTGAGGACAGCTTTGGTCCAACGTTACTAACAGGGTATAGCAACCAGTATGGATACTATGCTGGTTTTGGCATGAGATACCAAGACTTGGAAATGGAACTTAGACTTCCATTTGATGGCATGAACTTCTCTGGAAGTTTAATGTGGGCTAAGCCCCTTTTTAGAACATACAGGGTTAGTTTGTTATTGGGAGGCACAGTTGCCTTAAATGATTTTAAAACTGACCCTAAATTGGATGCCGTTCCAGTTGCTGGGTTAAGATTTATAATTACCCACGGTGGAAGACTTGCTTTTTCACCTTATGTATTCCCAGATAACTTGAAAAATTTCAGGGAAATTAAAGTTGGAGCTACACTTAGTTTCAACTTCTATTAAAAAAAATAAACCTCCTTAATAACTTAGTTATTGAGGAGGTCTTTTTTTTAAATAAAACAGGCCCTAATTTGAGAGGCTTGCTGGTTGATTACTCGGTGATTTTTTTATCGCCATTTTTTCGTCTCATTTTTTTAATTTTCTTGCTTAATCTGATATTTTTAAGCAGAAGATACAAACTCCTATGAATATTGTACAAGATAACTCTTGTAACATATATTATAACAGCTAATACTGTAATAACATAGAGAATGCTAGTAGATACTTTATAAAACTTTAGCATCTGAGCATTAGACTCAAAAAAGTGACTGTAATCACTACTCAAAAAAATCAGAAGAAAGAAAAATAATAAAACCTCTGTTTTTATTCTCATAAGATTATATTTTGATACCCCGAAGAGCTGTTAATTTTCCTAATAATACCGTATATGTATAATACAGTTAGAACTTATGTAACACAATATTTTAACAAAAACAACAGGAAAAATATAAACTCAAATAATTGGGGTTTGATTTTTTATAATTCGTGCTATATAAGTTGGAAGGAAAATGAGTCGCTATCGTGACAGAACTGGATCCACGAAAATAAAACAAGTTGATTTCGAGGATGACATTTTTTGATAATATGAGAAGATGAATGAGCAAATCAAAAGTTATTACTCTTGGATGTAGAATTAATATTTATGAATCTGAGATATTGAAAGAAAAATTAGAAGAATTTGGGTTTGATAATGTAGTGATTATCAACTCTTGCGCTGTTACATCTGAAGCTGAGAGACAATGCCGTCAAGAAATCAGGAAAGCCAGAAAAGAATATCCAGATGCACAAATCATTTTAACTGGTTGTGCTGCTCAAATTAATGCAAAAAAATATGAAGCTATGCCTGAGCTTGATATGATATTGGGCAATGTTGAGAAAGTTAGGCTCGAAGAATTTTTAAAAAAACCGCAAAATGAAAAAGCAATTGTTGCTGATATTATGGAGTTTAAGGAAACTGATGATTATTTAGTGACTGAATTTGACGGCAAAGCCAAGGCTTTTGTACAAATTCAACAAGGTTGTGATAATCGTTGTACTTATTGTATTATTCCATATGCAAGAGGGAATAATCGCTCAGCAGCACCAGAAAAAATTATAAAACAGATAAAAGAATTTGTAGCCAGTGGATTTCAGGAAATTGTTATAACAGGAATTGACATTGGATCTTATAAGCCTAATTTTTCTGATTTGGTAGAGAAGATATTACTTGAAGCTCCAGAACTTAAAAGACTAAGACTGGGTTCAATGGACCCAGCAGCTATTGACGATAAACTGATTAATCTATTTGAAAAATTCCCAACATTAATGTCGCATATGCATTTATCTATTCAAGCTGGTGACAATATGATACTTAAGAGAATGAATAGAAGACATTTAAGAGAAGATGTGATTGAGGTATGTAAAAAATTAAGAGATGTTAGACCTGATATGAGTTTTGGCTCTGATTTTATATGTGGATTTCCAACTGAAACAGATGAAATGTTTGAAAATACATTAAAGCTGATTGATGAGACTGAAATTACCCATATTCATGTATTCCCATATTCTGAGCGAGAAGGAACTCCTGCAGCTCTAATGCCACAAATTGATGTAAGCATCAGAAAAGCAAGAGCGAAAATTTTAAGAGAAAAAGCAAATGAAGCTTATAGGAAATATTTAGAATCTCTGATTGGAACCGAGACAGAATGTTTGGCAGAAAGAGAAAATGGCGGACATATTGATAATTCTGTGATTGCAATATTTGATAAACCACAAAAAGCCAAAGATATTGTGAGGGTTAAAATAACAGGGATTGATGGGAATAAGTTATTAACAGAAGTTATCGACTAGTTTTGTTATAACCTCTTGGACCAAATTGTTTACTTATTCTGTCTCGCTTCTTAGCATTTTCTTTTGATATTTCTTTAAATAAAACTCTTAATTCCTTTGCATTTTTTCCATAGATGTTTTCTAATTCATCATCCATAAAGTTTTTACCTTCTTCTCTATCTTCATATAGCATAGCTCTTCTGGCATCACTGCTAGCTGTTAAGCCAATATTACTGTCTGGTACATTTTTATTTCGACTACGATAATATTGATTAAATGTATCCTCATAATCATTATATCTATCAATATATTCTTGGGATTTACCAACAAGGGTGAAATTTTGAATAGTTGTAGCCCTCGTTTTTGTAGCAACTGATTTTTTTAATTGATTATCAAAGTCTTTAAGATTTGGATCTTTTTTACAAAGTTCTGAGTATAGACTGTCTATTTTTGAATCTTTATATTTATCTAAAACTCCAGGTGTTAATACAAATGCTTTTGCCTCTTCTTGTGAAACTTTACCGCTATTTACTAAAATCATTGTTATTTTAGCAGCTTTGATAGCATCTTTTTGCTCTTTGGTTATCTCTTGCCCTTGAGTTTTTGTTGCAAACAACCCCATTACAGCAACCAAACCAATAGCCAAGGCTCTGTTTCGTAATGTGTTATTTCTGTCTTTTCTTAAAGTGCTTCTCATCTTGCTTAGGCCTATAATTAATCAACAGTTACTCAGCTAAAATATTTGTATAATCAAATATTACTGCTACTATCATAACATATAAGATATTTATTAACAAAGGGTTTTTAAGATGATTACACAATTTGAAGGCTTTATTCTTTTAATGGTTTTTGCAATTTTTATGATTGGATTGGTATTAATCAAATCTAAGCAAGAAAAGCATTTAGATGGGTTTTTGGTGGCAGATAGGAATGTATCGGTTTTAAGAGGATCTATGAGTATTGCGATTAGCTGGGTTTGGGCTCCAGCTATTTTTGTATGCTCTATGCAGGCCTATAATTTTGGATTACCTGGATTATTCTGGTTTACACTTCCAAATATTGTATGCTTTTTTGTTTTCGCTCCAATTGCGATTAGACTTAGAAAAAAATTACCAAAGGGATATACTCTACCACAGTATATTCATAAAAAATATCGAGGATCTAAGACTGCACATATAATATTTACATCATCTTTTGTATTAACAATGATATTTGCTATTATTTCCAATGCTTATGCTGGGGGTACTCTACTTAATGCTTTGACTGGCATTAATACCAATATTGCAATTATGTCGATTGCTTTGATTGCTCTTACTTATTCTTTAATTAGTGGACTTAAGGCTTCTATTATTACTGATGTGGTGCAAATGATGTTAGTGTTTATTTTAGCAATTGTTATTGTGCCTTGGGTGGTTAGCATTACTGGATTTGACGCTATTTATGACAATATTGGTGGGGTTGATGGTAAACATCCAAAATTATTTGATCCTCATATCGCTTTTATTATGGGAATTCCTATGACAATTACTCTTTTGACTGGTCCGGTGTGTGATCAGATGTTTTTCCAAAGAGCATTTGCAGTTAAACAAGAAAATATCGTAAAAACCTTTGTATGGGGCGGTATTATCTTTGGTTTTGTGCCAATTATATTATCGGTTCTTGGATTTGTTGGTGCTGAACTTGCAAGTTCTGGAGCTATTACCGTTGATAACCCTGAGATGGTTGGTCCTTATGTGATTGCTCACTTACTTCCAAAAAGTGCTTTATTTGCCTTTACATTTATGGCTTTTGCTGGTCTTTGCTCAACACTTGATTCTAGCCTTTGTGCTATTAGCTCTCTATTTAGCATTGATATATTTAAGCGATATGTTGACCCTAAAGTAACAGATAAAAAATTATTATGGGTGAGCCGTAAATTTATGGTGATTTTCTGTATTATTGGGACATCTATTGCATTACTAAAACCAAATATGTTATGGACATTTATGATTTATGGGAGTGTGACTGCTGCAGTATTCTTCCCTATTATATTCTCACTATTTTGGGATAGACTTACAGGAAGAGGTATTTCAGCTGCAATATTTACTTCAATTGTATTAGGACTACCATTTTCAATTTATGCTAATATTAATAATCAAGAAAATTTAATTGTATATTCTTCTCTCTTTACTATATTAACTAGTCTGCTAATATGTGTAATAAATGGTTTGATGAATAAGAAAACAGGATAAAAATGGTTAATTTATTTAAGAAATTAAAAGATGGATTAAAAAAATCTTCAAATAAAATCCAAACTGGGTTGGTTGATGTCTTTACAAAAAAGAAAATTGATGATGACGCTTTAGAAGCTCTTGAGGATGTATTAATTATGTCTGATATGGGGGTTAAAGTTGCTGGCAAGATTGTAGGTAATTTTGCAAAAAACAAATTTAATAAAGAAATATCAGAAGAAGAATTAAAACAAGAATTAGCTGATAATATTGCAGATATCATTGTGAAGGTTGAAAAACCTCTTGAAATTGATGATAGCTATAAGCCACAAGTAATTTTGATGTCTGGGGTTAATGGTGCTGGAAAAACTACTAGCATTGGGAAATTAGCTAAAAAATATAGCGATATGGGTAAACAAGTATCACTTATTGCAGCAGATACCTTTAGAATGGCTGCTATTGAGCAATTAAAAGTTTGGGGCGAGAGATGTGGTATTGAAGTATATCATAGTAAGATTGGAGCTGATGCTGCAGGACTTTGTTATGATGGATTAACTCAAGCTATAAAAAATAGAGATGATATTGTATTTATTGATACTGCAGGGAGATTACAAAATAAACAGGGTTTGATGGATGAATTAAAAAAAGTTATTAAGGTAATTAAAAAAATTATTCCTGAGGCACCACATAATACCATTCTTACTATTGATGCTACTGTTGGGCAAAATGCAGTTAGTCAAGTTAAAACATTTAAGGAAATGATTGATATAAATGGAATTATTGTTACTAAACTTGATGGGTCTGCTAAAGGTGGAATATTAGTTGCGATATCTGAAGAGTTTAAAACACCAGTTCACTTTATAGGAATTGGTGAGAAAATAGAAGATTTGCAAGAATTTGATGCCAAAGAATATGCAAACTCATTAATGAATTTATAATATATTATATGTAACATTCTTTTAAAGATAAGGACATATTTTGAACAAAATTTGATATTAATATAATAACTATAAGATAAGGTTTGAGTATTATTTTGGAGTGTAATGGATGTTAAAAAGGCATGGCGGCATATTAGATAAGTTTACCAACCTTAATGAAACAAAGATTGATTTCATTAAGATTGATGGTGCTCAGAGCCAAGAAAAGGACATTACATCTTATAAAAATGCCAGTTTTAATCAAACATTCTTATTTAATTTCATTTTGGAACAACATAGCGAGTTATTTGAGCTTCTTCCTGAAGAGGCTAGTCATAATATTGATAATTTTTTAAGACATATGAGAATTAATTTTGAAAAATATATCACCCCTACTCATATTGCTCCAAATGTTGGTGATTTAATCGTATTTAAAGATAATAGGAAAGCTTATATTTTAAGCAAACATGATGTGATGAGAAGAAATGGCGTTTCTCAAAAACTTTATAAAGTTATGATTAATGAAAAAATTGGACTTATGACATTATGGGAAATTGATAATAATCGTAACTTAACAGTTAGGACTCAAGAAATACAAAAGCATTTGCGAAATGCTCGCAATCAACAAACCATGTCTAATAATGATGTTGGATGAAAGGAATAAAATAGATTTAATCTTCTGGGATTAATTCTATAGTTTCTGCAACGAGACCTTTACTACCAATACCTGCAACAACTTTTACTTTTTGACCTGTTTCTAAACTATCAATTTCAGACCTTAGAAGAGCATTTTTGCTAATATATATTTCTGAGCTTCCAGATTCATCTTCAGATACAACAAAACCAAAACCTTTATCAATATTATAGAATTTTACTTCACCTGTAACACCAGAACCATATTTCTTGGTTTCATCATTTCCTTTAATATCAACAACTGATAAAACTTGAATACCTTTTGGACCTTTGACAACATCACAGTCAACTTTTGCACCTTTGACAAGGCTGGTATAACCTGCTTTTTTTACAGTGGAGATATGGATAAAAGCATCACCTATACCATTGGCAGGCTCGACAAAACCAAACCCTTTATCTTGATTAAACCATTTTACGATTGAGCAAATATTTTTGAAATTTTGCTCTTTTTCTGAATCATTACTCATAATAACTCCCCCTATTAAATATTCTAAATACACTAGATTTTTTGTAGTATGTATCGATTTTATAAGGAAAATTTACTTTTTTAAAGCTATACTTTAGTATATAGTGATGTATCAGCTATTACTAAAAAAGATAGAACTGTTTATAAAACATTATCAAAATAAGAGATAAAAAAATCACTAATATGGTTGAAGCTTTGTTTGATGCTATTTGTAACTCTGTCAATTAGAAGATATTGTTTTTTATTAGGGCAATAGATAATAATATTTTCAGAACTTCTACCAATGACTAATCTTTTGTGTAAAAACTTAAACTGTATAAGCGATATATTTGTAGAGGCGATATCATTAAAAGTATAGTTTTCTCTTTCTTGTTTGTTGATACCATAAACTTCAACGCTATCCCATATAAAACCATCACTGATATTGATAAGTGAAATATAATCATCTGGCAGAATAGCAAAACCATTTTCTTGTAATATTTGATTGGTTTTAGATATATCAGCCTCTTTAGCTTTTGGAAAAGTTGTAGCTCCTAAGACTTTTAGTTTGTTTATGACTTGGCTTAACATATATTACCTCCCTTGCTGATTTAATTTAGAAGCCATAGGGAGTGACTGCTTAGGCTTGTCTTGTTTTTCTTCTTTACC
>DHQH01000083.1:5328-5638 GCA_002410125.1 Alphaproteobacteria bacterium UBA5343 | reverse complement strand
GAAAAATTGCAGCGAGGCGACGTTTTCCAGCCATCCGAGGGTGATGGTGAAACGGCGAGGTAAGAGCTCACCGCGGATTTGGCAACAAAGACGGCATAGGTAAACCCCACCGGAAGCAAGACCAAGCTAGAGATTATAGGGATTCCTCAAACCCTCTCGGTTGGTAGGTCGCGACGAGTCAAACAGCGATGTTTGATCTAGATGAATGGTTGTCGAAGTTTGCTTAGGCAGGCGGGACAGAACCCAGCTTACAGACCACCTATATCTTTCTTCTTGCTCCGCAAGGTGATAATCTTCGTCTTTTGCACCA
>DHQH01000083.1:607-5112 GCA_002410125.1 Alphaproteobacteria bacterium UBA5343 | reverse complement strand
TTGCACCACTAATCGTGATTTTGCGAATATTTTACTCCAGTCATTTACTAGCTTATGTAAAATCAGTCGTAAAATTTCTTAAATCACTTCTATTGATACAAAATCCATCAGATTTGTGCCATAGGTTAAGGATGCTAAAATCAGTTTATAGATTGGGTTGTGCCATAGGTACACGGCTAATCCTATTTTAAAATTGAATTCAATGCACCTTCGTGGAAAATATTTGGAATAAGGCAAGCCGTGTTGTAGGTATAAATTTGTCATTGCGAGAGCTTCAACTTGTGGCAATCTAGTCAAACACACAGAAATTTACATAATAAATTATGTTGCTAATATGTTCTGTTTTGTTCTTGATTTTATGAATTTTATCTGATATACCTAATCCATTGAAAAATCTAATAAAGGTGTTTGATTATGTCAGATATGAAAATGTTGAACCCAGAAGACCAAGTTCAGGAACATAGTAAATTAAAAATAAAACTATATGAAAAAGTTTTAGAAGGTCATTTACCTGTGCTTCTGTTATCTAAAAGTATAAGAAATGTAATAGTTTGCGAACCTTTTGCTGGTCCAGGAAGATATGATGATGGTACAGAAGGAAGTCCTGTAGTAGCTCGTAACACAATAGAAAAAGTAAAAAACCATCCTACGGTAAAGAAAATTGAAGGTCAGAAACAGGTTAAGCTATATTTAAATGAAGGGGTGAAAAAATTTGCTGAAAAGCTTTCTGCTGAGATTAATGATTCTGAAAGTGTGAAGATTGTAAATAATAAGGCAGATGACTTTTTAAGAAAGTGTTTGCAACACAGAGAATTTATTAGTGCTTATAATCAAAAATTTTTCTTTATAGATCCTTTTGGATATTCTGAATCCTCAGTTGCTGATTATTCTATTTTATCTGATATTTTTCATTTGCCACAGTCAGAATCTATGTTTTTTATACCAGTGTCTCATATTCAGAGATTTATTAGTGGAGAGAGTAAGCAGGGAGAGCCTGCTAGGAAGTTTTTAGAATGGAGGGGGATAAGGCAATCTTATAAATCACCTAGAGAAATTTCAAATGAGATAGTTGAATCTTTTAGAAAAGATGGCTTTTTTTGTTATGATTTTGAGCTAAGTGCAGGTAGTAATAAGTACTATATATATTATATTGGTCAACATATGTATGGAGCTGATAAATTTATTGCGGCTAAAGATAAAGTGATTATATCTGAGAGAGAAGAAAAAGATAAGTATAGTTTGTTTTTAGAGATGGAAAAAGAAATATATTATGATTGGATGATTCAAGAATTTATCAAAATTTTAACTCCTTTTATAATAGAATTTAGAACTAACAAAGAGATATATGATTTTGCTATTAGGAATGGTTTTTCTTCAAAAGTAGCGAATGAAGCATTAAAAATGTGTAAAAATGATATTACTGTCGATTTATTGATAGATAAAGCTAAGAAACACTGTTTTTATGTGAATTGGTGTAATTTTAAAAATTCACAGCCCGCGAAAATAAGAATTAAGTGGAAAGGAAAAAATGAGTAGTAAGATTGAATGGACAGAAGAAACTTGGAATCCTATAGTTGGTTGTACTAAGAAGAGTGCAGGTTGTAGGTATTGTTATGCAGAAATTATGGCTCGTAGGCTTCAGGCAATGGGTACTAAAGGTTATGAAAAAGGTTTTGAGCTTTCATTTAGACCTGAAAAATTAGAAGAGCCTTTGAAGAAGAAAAGTCCTACTTCGTATTTTGTTAATTCTATGAGTGATTTATTTCATGAAGATGTTCCTTATGATTACATAGATAAGGTGTTTGATATTATAAAAAAGACACCTCAACATCGATATCAAATCTTAACTAAAAGAGCTAATGTAATGGCTGACTATTTCAGTAATAGAAATGTGCCTGACAATGCTTGGATAGGAGTAACTGTTGAGAATAAAAAAGAAGGACTTCCAAGAATGGATTATCTAAGAAAAATACCTGCTAAAATTAGATTTATATCGGCTGAACCTTTATTGGAAGATTTAGGTGTTGTTAATTTAGACGGTATACACTGGGTTATAGTCGGTGGAGAGAGTGGTGTTAGTGCAAGACCTATGGATAAAGATTGGGCAAGAAATATTAGAAATCAGTGTGAAATAGCAGATGTTAGTTTTTTCTTCAAGCAATGGGGAACTTGGGGAGCTGATAAACAAAAAAGGTCAAAGAAGGACAATGGTAGAGAACTGGATGGTAAGATTTATGATGGTATGCCAGAAGAAGGTATAAAAAAGGCTAGTTAAACATTCTTACTCTGATAACAATAAAAAAAACTCCCTGATTTGGGGAGTTTTTTTATGTTTTTGATTTTGTTGTCTAACTCATTTTGGTTTCGAGTTGGCGGTATTTGATGAAATATAGTCGCCCTAATATCATGATTATCGAACCGGCGGAGATTAGCACCGATAGCCAGAGATATAGATATGATAAATTATCTACAGTATATAGCCCATAAAAACCTAAATATTTCTCAGCTAAAAATGTTGTAACAGGAGCAAGAGAAGTGAAGATTAATAGATTTTCACTCTTGGCTTCGCTTGCAGCATAGAAGTAAAAATATCTAGTGAATGATAGTACTAACACACCAAAGATTAAGCCAGATAATACACTAAATTCATCAAGGAATTTTTCTAAGCTTGGGATTGATGCGAAGACAAGATTTAATATGCCATTATCGATTTGATAATTAGTCTTAATGTAAGAGACAATATAAGTCAAAATCGTGAAGAAGATGCTAGATAGTAAAACCACATAACCAGTCACTCGGCAACGGTCTTTGATGGTTTCTGTCTTAGCACAGATTGGGTGAGCTTCAGCAGTTATTACCTTGAGAGTGATAAATAGAGAAGATAGCAACATTATTATGGTTACGGTTAGGATGATGTTACTTTCTAAATGGATGATAGCATAGGTAATACCAATTAAAATCAATAAACTGCCTAGTAAATCGGTTAGGAAAATTCTTCTTTTGAAAAAGATAAAACTAGCAATGAAAGTGGTGATTACGGATAATTGCACCAGTAAGCTAGTAATGGTTGAGGCGACATAGACGAATAAAAACATAGTGCAGATGCAATTGAGGATTTCAAAAAGTCCATATGCCCAAGTATGTGGATTTTTAAGGGTGGAAATTCCGAACTTTCCGGGACCTGCAGCGATTATCATAAATAGGGAGGCCGAGAAGAGGGAGGAGATACTAAATATTACCGGATCGACACTATATTCAACAGCTACATATCGTTTCACCAAGTTGCACAGTGTGTATAAAACTAATACCACTGCAGATAAAATAAACCCTTTTCTCATTTTAATTCCTTATTATTCTTGATTACATTTTTACACTTAGTTTTTTGTATTTTATGAAATAAATTCTACCTAATATCATAATGATTGAGCCTGCGGAAATGGTAGCTCCCCAATATAGATATTCAATGGTAACTGCATGTTCTGGAAGTAGGTCGCAGGCGATAAAGATTTTTTCAAATAGGAAAGTGATAACTGGAGTTAAAGCCCCAAATATTAGTAAGTTATCACTATTAGCAACTTTGGTCGCATAGAAGTAGAAATATCTAATTAGTGATAAGATTAAGATACCAAAAATAACTCCTGCTAATACACTATTGCTGTCAAAAAAATCTGATTGGTTTGGTACGGTTTTGAATATGTTGGTTATGATATAATTATCTCCGCCATATTGTTGTTTGATATATGATAGAGCGGTAAATAAAATCATAAAAAATACACTAGATACTAAAACAACATAGCCTGTTACTCTGCATCTTTGCTTAATTCCTTCAGCTTTGGAAGAAAGTGGGTGAGCCTCAGTAATGATGGCTCTTAGAGATACGAGAGTTGCAGAAAGTAGGGTAATCATAGTAACAGTTAACATGATTTCTTGATCGGTGTTCATAATTACTTGGGCAATGCCGCATAAGATAACAATGCTGCCGATAATGTCAGTTAAGAAAATTCTTCTTTTGAATATGATGAAAGATAAAATACAAATCATCACTACTGATACTTGAGTTAAAATGCTGGTTGCGGTGGATGATACATATACAAAAAGAAACATTACAGAAATGGTGATTAATACTTCAAAAAAACCATAAGCCCAAGAATAGATATTTTTTAGAGTGGCTATGCCTAATTTGCCAGGACCTCCAGCGATGATAAGAAATATGGAGGCTGCGAAAAGTGATGAGATGCTGAATATTACAGGGTTAACTCCGTATTCAACCGCAACATATCTTTTTAGGATATTACCAAGCGACCATAAAAAAACCATGATTAAACATAAACCAAACCCTTTTCTCATATCTTAATTCCTTTTTTTATAATGATTGTGTTTTGAGCGGATTATATATTAGGTTTATGAAAAAATACTTAAATATTTAATTGATTTTATGGGTGATTTTGTCGTTAAGAGATTCCTGCCTATGCAGGAATGACAATTTACCACTTTAAATTAATCAT
>DHQH01000083.1:0-430 GCA_002410125.1 Alphaproteobacteria bacterium UBA5343 | reverse complement strand
AGATGTGACAGAAAAGGGAGGAAATAGCAGGGGAAGAGGTTGGAATGACAATGTAAGTTAGGAAGGGTGATTTTTAAATTTGTCGAAAAAGTTTGCTTTGGACAAAAATTTATGTTATAATATCTATAGTTTAGTTGGGAAGGCTTTATTTTTAAGGAGCTGATATTATGACAAAAAGAACTCAAGCTGATATTCAGTCATCAAAGAAAAGAATTGGTAATTTCAAAGATATGTGTCTTAAGAGCGGTGTATCTGAGAAGAATCCTTATCGTAAGCCGAGAGGAAAACAAAAAGCTGTGAAAACAGAAGAGCGAGAAGTTAGTTAAAGGTTTGATATTTTAGATAAAAAAGGGAAGTCTTAGGCTTCCCTTTTTGTTTGTTTAAACACTATCCACAGAGGTGTCTTGGTTGTTTTCTTTTGTTTTGTTTT
>DHQH01000034.1:31886-35122 GCA_002410125.1 Alphaproteobacteria bacterium UBA5343 | reverse complement strand
CCGCCGTAGCCAAGGGGTAAATATTTTTTGGGAGTATTAATACCTAAATTTATTTTTGAGGAATAGCTATGAGTAATAATGATAAATTTGAGAAAGAAGCAAAGAAATTGCAAGCTAATCTAGCAAAGAGAAAGCTTCAAGCTAAGAAAAAAGAAGAACTCAAAAATAAAAAAAAGATATCTGAAACAACTTAGGAAACTAAAATATGGATAAAATTAAAGTTATTGGTGGTAAAAAATTAGAAGGCAAGATTTATATAAGTGGTGCAAAAAATGCTGCTCTTCCTCTAATGACTGCAGCTCTTTTGACTGATGAGCCTGTAACTCTTACAAATATGCCTATTCTTTCTGACATTAACTCACTATGTGTTTTATTAGAACAACATGGTTCAAAAATCGAAGTTAAAGATGAAATTTTAGACAATCACGAAACCAAAACTTATACTTTTACAACCAAAAAAATTAAAACAACCAAAGCTCCATACGAAATCGTTAGAAAAATGAGAGCTTCTTACTATGTATTAGGTCCACTCCTTGCTCGAGAAGGTAAAGTAGAACTTTCTCTTCCTGGTGGTTGTGCAATTGGTGCCAGACCTATGGATCTCCACCTTTCTGCATTAGAAAAAATGGGTGCAAAAATTGAAATTAAAAAAGGATATGTGCATGCCAAAGTTAGAAAAAGACTAAAAGGTGCTCACATTATATTTCCTAAAGTAACCGTTGGTGGTACTTGTAACTTATTAATGGCAGCAACTCTTGCCAAAGGTACTACAAAAATTGAAAATGCAGCCAAAGAACCAGAAGTAAATGATTTAGCAAATTTGCTAATCTCTATGGGTGCTAAAATTTATGGTATCGGCACATCTATCTTAACAATTGAAGGGGTTGATAAACTCCACGGTGCAAATCACAAAGTTGTACCTGATAGAATTGAAGCTGGTTCTTATGCAATGGCAGCTGCGATTACTCGTGGTAAAATCGAGTTAATCAATGCATGTCCTAGGGATTTAGCAACGCCAATCTCACTTTTAAGAGATATTGGGGTTAAGATTGAAGAAACCAAAAGAGGGTTTATTATTGATGCTAACAAATGTAAAATCATCGGTAAGGATGTAATGACCGAACCATTCCCAGGTTTCCCTACTGACTTACAAGCTCAATTCACAGCCCTAATGACTACAGCTGATGGAGCATCACTAATCACAGAAACAATCTTTGAAAATAGATTTATGCATGTTCCTGAACTTTTAAGAATGGGGGCAGATATTAACATTCACGGTCACGGATCAGCAATTGTAAGAGGTGTAAAAAAACTCTCAGGTGCAGAAGTTATGGCAACCGATTTAAGAGCATCATTTGCCCTTATTTTAGCAGGACTTGTTGCTGATGGAACGACTATTGTTAACCGTGTTTATCACTTAGATAGAGGTTATGAAAAATTGGAAGAAAAATTAGCCGCAGTCGGTGCTAACATCAAAAGAATTAAAGAATAACATAACTCTTTACTTAGGCTCCTATTCTTAGGAGCCTTTTTTTTACCTTTCCTTAGTAAAATTAGCATATGATAATTAAAAAAAATAAATTGTATTTAAATTTGTAATTGTGATATTACTTATATATCAGATTTAACTAGGATGGTGATAATGAAATTAAATAACAATATACCTATGGCAATAATTGCCTCTCTTTTAACATTTGGTTGTGCCAGTGACATTGATAAAACAACTGGCGATATTCCAGATCCATACGAAAAAACTAATAGAGCAATTTTTGACTTCAACCAAACAGTTGATAAAAATGTTATCAAGCCTGTTGCTAAAGGTTATAGATCTATCACTAATGAATATGTTAGAGGTAAAACCAGAAACTTCATTGACAACCTAAAAGAGCCAATTACTTTTGCCAACCAAATTTTACAAGGTAAAATTTTAGATTCTGGTGAAACCTTATCAAGATTCGTAATCAATTCTACCGTAGGCCTTGCAGGATTTAATGATTATGCAAAAGATATTAACTTAGAACGAACAAAAGAAGATTTTGGACAAACTTTAGCTAGCTGGGGCATCTCATCTGGACCATATATTATGTTACCATTCTTCGGACCATCAACTCCACGACATGCTGTTGGTAGAGTTGCAGACACATTTAGTGATCCATTATTCATAGCTACTCAAGGTAAATATGATGAAGAAATGCAAACCCCATATTTTGCAATCAAAACTATAGATACTATAAGCTATAGAGAATCTATGATTGAAACATTAGACGATTTAGAATCAACATCTGTTGATTACTACACAGCTCTCAGATCAGCTTACGGACAAAGCAGAAATGAAGCAATTTGTGATGGTCAAGATAGTCCAAATTATGACTTTGACTTTGATATAGAGGAATAAAAATATGAAAAAAAGTATAATCCTTTCATTAATGATTATTTTTACTGCAACTAATGCTTTTGCTAGAATTGATAGCGAAAAAGCTATTGAGTTCACAAAAAAAGTAACTGACTTAGGTATTAAAACTATTGATAATAAAGAGCTTTCAAAAGATGATAGAAATAAAATATTTACTAAAATATTTAATGATTATTTTGACTTACAATATATTAGTAAATTCGTACTTGGCAGAAGTTGGAAAAAATCCTCCAACAAAGAGCAACAAGAATTTATGGATACTTACAAAGAACAAAATATCTTGTCTTGGTCTAAAAAGTTTGAAGATTACGAAGGCTATGTTTTTGACTTTGATGGAACCAAAGATGCAAAATCAAACACTCAAATTTTTGTAAACACAACTGTTAACAAACCAGCCTGTGATATTGAACCTGTAACTATTGTTTGGAGATTACGATATAAAAATGGTGAATTTAAAATCATAGACTTAGTTATAGAAGGTGTAAGTCTTGCTTTAACAACCAGAAATGAATATGCAACCTTTATTAAAAATGCAGATAATGGTGTTGCAGACCTAATCGTCGAATTAAAACAAAATGTAAAAGACCTAAAAACTAAAAAATAAATATGGTTAAAATTGGTCAAAAATACAAACATTATAAGGGCAATATTTATATTGTCCTTAATATTGCCCGACATACCGAAACAGATAATTTAGAAGAGCTAGTCATCTATCAAGATATCTCATCTCCTGAAAAAATATGGGCAAGACCCAAAACAATGTTTGAAGGAAACATCACTATAGATAGTAAAAAAACTAAAAGATTCACCGAAATAGATTAGT
>DHQH01000034.1:29305-31638 GCA_002410125.1 Alphaproteobacteria bacterium UBA5343 | reverse complement strand
AATAAAGAAAATTGGCTCCAAACACATTTATTATCTTTGTAAAAGATAACCTTAGAATCAAAGATAAAAAGACAAATATTATTCAAACAATAAATCGCTATCAACCTTAGTCCTCTTAGGCTTCCAATTTTGAGCTTTATTTTGAGCCAAAAGTAAAGCCTCCAAAGGCATTCTTGATGCTAAATTATCCATTAAAGTTTTAGCTTCTACATTTCCTCTAGTAGCTGCTAAGTTAAACCAAGCATGAGCTTGAACAAGATCTCTTTGAGAAATTCTACCTTCACTAAAAATTTTACCCAACATCACCATAGCATCAACATTTTCTTGATTTGCTGACTTTATAAGCCATTTAACGGTTGCCAAATAACTTTGGGTAATTCCAGCACCACTCATATATTTTAAGGCTATATCATATTGTGCTACAGCATCACCTTTTTGGGCTACTTCTAACATAATTTCTGCGGCTTTTCTTATATCTTGTTTCCCCCCCTTACCAGTTTCATAATTTTTAGCTAATTCATACTTTGCTTGTAGGTTTCCTTTTTCTGCTGCTTTTTCTAAATATTTAATAGCTTGCTTTATATCTTTTTTAACCCCATTACCATTTAGATACATCACCCTCAAATTCATCATAGCCTCACTATTTCCTTGCTCTGATGCTTTAGAAAACCAATAAAAAGCCTTATTAAAATCTTTTTCAACCCCAAGACCACTAAAATACATTGTACCAAGATTATTTTGCGCGACATCACTCCCACTGTTTGATGCTTTATAAATATATTCATATGCTTTTACCAAATCAGGCTTACCAACAACTATTCCTGTTAGATAATAATAACCAAGATCAGACATTGCTTCAGCATCACCCAAACCTGCTTTTTCTTGTAGAATTTCAAAAGGAGATTTTTGAGGTTCTTCGCTTGCAACCAAATCATTAATTTTTGTTTTTATATCACTTAAAACCGATTCTTTATTTTCTTCTGCCAAAGCTGAATTAATTAAACAAAAACACATACAAAAAGCTACAAAAATAATTTTTTTAATCATATCAAAAACCTAATATTTCAAACAGTTACCAAAACATCTTATATTATTAATTACCAATCTTATATTATAATAAAATAAAAAGCAAAATAATAAAAAAAATACTAGACATTTTATAGTTTTAGGTATTTATTATCAAAGAAACCCATCCTCCAAAAACCTATAAAATTTAAGGTATCAGATTATGAAAACTAGCCAATTTATAAAAAAATTAATAAAAAAAGCAAAAGAAAACAAAAAAAGAATCATCCTTCCTGAAGGAAATGATCCAAGAGTTTTAGAAGCTGCAAATTACCTAAATAAAGAAGATATTGCAGATGTTATTCTTATTGGTTCTCGTTCAAATTTTGCTAGATATTTTGAAGAAAAAGGTTATTCAACTGAAGGAATTCAAATAATTAATCCTAAAAGAACTAAAAAATTAGAACAATATGCAGATTTATTATTTGAGTTACGACAAAGAAAAGGTATGACCAAAGAAAAAGCCTTAGAAGTTGCTATGAATAACAATTATTTCGCAACTCTAATGGTAAAAAATGGCGACGCTGATGGTCTAGTATCAGGTGCCGTTGGCTCAACAGCAGACACTGTTCGCCCTGCTCTACAAATTGTAAAATCAGAAAAAACAGGAGTTTCTGTTTCAGCATTTTTCTTAATGGTATTAAACAACGAACCATATATTTTCTCAGATTGTGGTCTTGTTGAAAATCCAAATGAACAAGAATTAGCAAATATTGCAATTCAAAGCTCAGAAACAGCAATCAGTCTTGGAGTAGATCCAAAAGTAGCAATGCTTTCATATTCAACTTATGGATCAGCTAGCAATCCATTAGTTGACAAAGTCGTAAATGCAACCAAAATTGCCAAAGAAATGTTAGCATCAGACGAATATAAAGATTTAAATGTAATACTAGATGGCGAAATGCAATTAGATGCGGCTATCGTTCCTGAAGTTGCAGCATTAAAATG
This sequence comes from Alphaproteobacteria bacterium UBA5343, assembly GCA_002410125.1. Lineage (GTDB taxonomy): Bacteria > Pseudomonadota > Alphaproteobacteria > RF32 > UBA5343 > UBA5343. The sequence continues at coordinate 29,625 of DHQH01000034.1, read as the reverse complement.
TCCGACTAGCCCAATTGCAGGACAAGCAAAAGTTCTCGTTTTCCCAGAGCTAAACTCAGGAAACATTGGTTATAAGTTAGCCCAAAGAATGGCAGGAGCTGAAGCATATGGTCCAGTATTACAAGGATTAAATGCTCCAATCAATGATTTATCTCGTGGTTGCTCTGCAGAAGATATTGTGGGAGTAGTAGCAATCACTGCTCTTCAAGCAATGAAAAAATAAAGAAATAATAAGGAATAAAATTAAATGAAAATTTTAGTATTAAACTCTGGTTCATCATCTATTAAATATCAAATTTTTAATGTAGAAAATAATAACT
>DHQH01000034.1:23718-29089 GCA_002410125.1 Alphaproteobacteria bacterium UBA5343 | reverse complement strand
ATAACTATGACATTATTGCCAAAGGACTAGCTGAGAGAATTGGAGAAGGAACTCCAAAAATCAGTTATAAATCTAATAAATGCGACAAAGTAACTAAAGAAACTCCTATGCCAACTCACAAAGAAGCAATGGAGGAATTATTAAACTTCTTACTAGATAAAGAAATTGGAGTATTAAACTCACTTGAAGAATTAACAGCTATCGGTCATAGAGTTGTTCATGGTGGTGAAGATTTCTCAGGCTCTGTAAAAATTGATAAAGATGTGATTGCAAAAATTGAAAAGAATTCAAGTCTAGCCCCTCTTCACAATCCTGCAAACTTACTTGGTATTAAAGCTATGAGAAGTTCTTTACCAAATATTCCACAAATAGCAGTATTTGATACAGCATTCCACCAAACAATGCCAGCTAAAGCATATTTATATGGCTTACCATTAGATCAATATAAAACTCATAAAATCAGAAGATATGGTTTCCACGGAACATCACATTATTTCGTATCTAAAGAATGTGCAAAAATTATCAACAAACCAATTGAAGACTTAAAAATTATAACTTGTCATATTGGTAATGGCGCATCAATCGCAGCTATTAAGGACGGTAAATGTATAGACACTTCAATGGGCTTCACTCCACTTGCAGGTATTATGATGGGTACCAGAACTGGTGATATGGACCCATATATACCTCTTCACATTATGAAAGAACAAGGCCTATCAATTGACGAAGTAAATACTATGATGAATAAACAATCAGGTATGCTTGGTCTATTTGGCGACAATGACTTAAGAGAAGTAGAAGCTGGTGTTGAAAAAAGTGATGATAAAGCTATCCAAGCCTTAGAAGCATATGCTTATAGAATTCAAAAATATATTGGCTCTTATATTGCAGCAATGGATGGTGTTGATGCAATCATTTTCACAGCAGGTGTTGGTGAAAATAGTAACAAGATTAGAGAAATGGTATGTGAAAATTTCTCTTACATCGGATTAGAGTTAAACAAACAAGCAAATGACACTAGAGGAACTATAGAAATATCATCTACAAATTCTAAAGTGAAAGTATTTGTAATTCCTACTGATGAAGAGTTAGTTATTGCTAAAGATACAGTATCCTTAATCTAAAAATTAAGATACATAACAATAAAAAAAGAGAGTTTAATAACTCTCTTTTTTTATTTTCCAAACTGTTTCAATATCACTCTTAATCTTATCTAACATCGGTTCAAAACCATTACCTGCAAAATTTGGATGAATCAGCCCTTCATAAATCGAAGCCAAATCACCTTGCTGTATAGATTCTTCATTACAACAAGCTGATGAACAAGCAACTAGCTTACCACCGACATATACACCAAAGATTTTACCAAGATTGTCTCTATGTTTATTAAAATTAAGATTGATTACTTTATATATTGAATCACTAGAATTTTCAGAACCCAGAACCCTATTTTGCAACTCTATCACTGAAGATAAGTCATCATCAGCGATAAACTTCACTGAATATTTCAGTGTATCCTCATTCAGTTTAAGACCTTTATAAAAACTTACATAGCCTTCACAAAGCGAACTACTCATAAAAAGAGCTCCAAATTATTAAAGATACATAAAATTTACCTAATCACAGAAAAAAAATCAATAACAATATTATCTTACAAAACTTATAAACTACTAACCATTTGTTTATGAATAATTTTACTATTTAATTTAACCTGTTCTGCTTGTGGATTTTCTCCAAAAGTTACCATTGAATTTTTATTATCCCAATCATAAATCACATAATCATTAAATAACTTTTTTTGATTTTCAAAAGGAAATTCAAATGGATTAGCCATTAAAACTTTCTTATATTGATTTTTTTTCATATCATCTTTTGTTAAATCTTTATGAGCATAATAAAGCTCACACCCATCAGATGCATCAACCCCAGCAGAAACTAATACCATATTATACTTTAATAACACAGACCAACTATAAATATTATTTTTTGCTATTTCAGAATAAAGCTGTTTTCTGCCTATTTTTTTAGCAATTTTAGCTCTCATATCCACCATTTTAGCCTGCAATCCATTACCTCTAAATTCAGGATGCACAGCTCCGGATTCTAAAAGTGCAATTTCAGAATTTTTATATGGAGGTTTAAAGTCACAAAGATTATTCTCCATTCCATCTTTTGGAAGTGATAATACTGATTGTGCAATTAGCCTTTCTGCACCATCTTCTTTTTCTACAAAAATCCCTATCATTCTACCTTTATCATCAATATTTCTCTCAAATTGTTCTTTTGTTTTTGGCACGATAAAGTTTGAATTTTCTTCTTCTTCTAAGGCTTTTGCAATATCATTTTGTAAAAACATAGACATCCCAATATCATCTTTAGTTAAAAAACGAGTATAACATTGCGTACCATCTCTTAGAACATCTGTAGTTAAAATTTCTTCCATTAAAATTCTCCAATTACCCTCTAATATTTAGGATATAAAAAAAGTTCAAAATCATGACCGACTTTGAACTGCAACACCAAAAAAGTTTATAACAAAACAAAGCCCTAAGGTTTCTCCCTTAACACTCTACGTCTTCTAATATTTTTTGTTACAAATTTTTTCATAAATTTAGTTATATAAGTTTTACCCAAAATGTCAACCCTATTTTCTCATGAAAGAAAAAATATAAAATCCATTTCCAACCCAAATCCCAACAAGTTGGGTCTGAAGGATTTTGTGCGAAGGTGCATTGAATTAATTTTGCCCAAACACTTCTCGTGCAAAAGACGAAGATTTAATAAGAAGTTATCATTTTTTATTATAGATGATAGATACTAAAAGATTGCCCTCAATATTTAGAACACAATCTTATTGTATTATATGAGTAAAATACTAAGTAACCAATTGCGACTAGTACAAACAAAAAATTTTCTACCAAATCTGATGGATTTTTTATCAATAGAAGTAAACTCAATTCTAACCAAGCACTTCTCGTACGAACTAGTACTTGAACGTGTTTGGTTAGAATTTATTTACGATTAGTTATAAAAAAGACGAAGATTTAATAAGAGCGAGCTACGAGGACCTCGTAACGAGCATTATCCTCTCCCGACACAACACACTTACCTTTGGCTTCCTCATTGGTAATGCAATGTATCGCAGCTTGGAATTCTTTAAGTTTATCTTCTAACTCTTGCTCATTACATCCACACCATTTGATTTTTACAAATGCAGGTGATTTACCTTCAGCTTCCAAGAATTTATTTTTAGGCTTAAAGTGAGCAACAAGATCATCCCAGTTATCAATTTCGATAATAGATTCATCTCTTAATTTCTTCGCATTTTCAAACATCTCTGTTTGAATTTCTTCTAATTTAGCTTTAGTAGTTGCTGTGAACTCATTGAAATCAATAAATTGTTTCTTGTCTTCCATTCTGTTTCTATAAACAACAGCAACGGAATTTTTCTCTATATCTTTTGGACCAACTTCCACCACAATTGGAGCACCTTTTCTAAGCCATTCCCATCTTTTATCAACTGGAGTTCTATCTCGCTTATCAAATTTCACTCTAATTTTCTCACCAAATGGCATAGATTTTTTAAGCTCTTTTTCTAAATTTTCAGCATATTCATTAACTTCATCACGACTAGTCGTGTCATCATTGCGGTAAATTGGAACGATTACTACTTGATATGGAGCAATCCTTGGCGGAACCTTTAATCCCTCATCATCACCATGGGTCATAATTAACCCACCGATTAGACGAGTTGAAACCCCCCAAGAAGTTGTGTATGCAAATTCTGGCTTATTATTTTTATTTTGGAACGAAATATTTGCAGATTTAGCAAAATTTTGCCCCAAATAGTGAGATGTACCAGCTTGCAATGCTCTACCATCTGGCATCATCGCAATAATACCATAAGTATCAACCGCACCTGGGAATTTATCTAATTCTGTTTTTCTACCCACAATCACAGGCATTGCCATATAATCTTCAGCAAGTTTTCTATAACATTCAATCATTGTAAGTGTTTCATCAACTGCTTCTTCTTCTGTAGAGTGAGCAGTATGCCCCTCTTGCCATAAGAACTCAGCAGTTCTAAGGAACATTCTAGTTCTCATTTCCCAACGAACAACATTTGCCCATTGATTAATCATAATTGGCAAATCACGATAAGAGCCAACCCATTTTGCAAAAGATTCTGCAATGATAGTTTCTGATGTAGGTCTAACAACTAAGGGTTCTTCTAATGGGCTAGCAGGAGTAAGTTTTCCATCTTTATTTTCTAATCTTGAATGTGTAACAACGGCCATTTCTTTTGCAAAGCCGTCCACATGATCTGCTTCTTTTTGGAATAAAGACAAAGGAATGAAAAGCGGAAAATAGCAATTTTCATGTCCTGTTTCTTTAATCATCTCATCTAGCGAAGATTTGATATTTTCCCAAATACCATATCCCCAAGGTTTAATAACCATGCAACCTCTAGCAGGTGAATTTTCTGCCATATCAGCAGCTTTTACCACATTAAGATACCAATCAGCATAGTTACTAGTTCTAGTATTCTGTAAACCCATTTTACATTTCCCTTATTGTTAAATTATCTATTACATTATTTTTAAAATTAAAAATCCCTCACGACCCACTCGTAAGGAACCAACAAATTAAACGAAATTTGCATTAAAATCAATTAGAATTTTGATAACTATCTAAATTACTCCCCAAAGTGCTATAAAAATCACTCTTAGGATTTCTCTCACTCACTTCCCTATCATACACAGTCCTAGCATCAGAACTCATAGAAGACAAATCATCTTGCACCTGACTTTTTGAGATTTCAGATACATTCCTACCCTCGTTCAAATCCTGCAAATCATTGACATAACTTTTATATTTATTTTGATATTCTGGCACATTCTCACCATTACTCACATTAGCAGTTTTCTTATCTTTTAACCCTTTTAAATAATCTGTCTGACTAGCAGCTTTTTGTTGTTCAGTCTGATTATTATATTTCATTCCATCAGAGCCAGTAGACATCTCTTTATTCTTTGTATATCTATCAGATGTAATAATTGCTTTCACACTCTTTCTTTTGCCTTTTGTATATTGTGGAGTTGGATAATAAACCCTATTAGTTTCTTGTTGTGGCATAAAGAAAGCATATTTTATCTTTACATCATCCTTTATTTCATTTAAATTTTTTGCATGAGTATTGCTTATGTTCCAAGAACATAACAAAGTGATAAGCAAGATATATTTTAATAAATAAACCATAGCCTTATTATACAACAAAAAAACTTAAAAATAAATGAAACTTACAAAACATATATTGATAATTTTATTTTTCATCACCGCTTTTGCCAATATTGCCAATGCGGGGGTTAGT
>DHQH01000034.1:22776-23529 GCA_002410125.1 Alphaproteobacteria bacterium UBA5343 | reverse complement strand
ATGCGGGGGTTAGTCGTTGTAAAGGCTCTGGAGCTGAAATTGAAATCGCCTTTGAGACCAGCTTTGGCAAGTTAGAATATATCTATGACAAAAGCACTTCTCAAATCACTTCTATTTCTAAAGAATATGGCATTAGCGAAAAAGGTATCTTCGCATCAGGTCTAGCCACTGTTGACCTTGCCTGGGAAGGACGAGTTAGTGCCAAATCCACCCGACAAGATGGTGGATTTTGTGTGGAGCCAGTCAAAGTTACTTTCTTTTTAGGATATGAAAATCCAAGAATTTATGTATCAAGAAATTTACCAAAAGGCAGTTGCGATTTTGAACTTGTAAAAAGACACGAACAAACCCACCAACAAATCAACACCGCCACTTTGGAATATTTTATCCCGATGTTTAATGATGCATCAAAGATAATTGCCAAATCTCTAAAACCAATCAAAATTAAAAATGTAGCAACACAAGCCCAAGCAGCTACTCAATATCTCTCAAATGAATTTAATATGTTGATGACCCCACAAATAGAGATATTGAAAAGAGAATTACAAATTGAAAACGGCAAATTAGACAACAGCCTAAACTATTCGGTCGAAGCTATGGTCTGCCACGAAAAAGGCCAAAGAACCAAACAAGTCCAACAATATCTAGATTACTTAGTAAAAACTTTTAAGTAACCCCCTAACCGTCATTGCGAGAGGCAAATCCTCGTGGCAATCTCATACCCCCCCTAACCGTCATTGCGAAGCAATTTAT
>DHQH01000034.1:7462-22577 GCA_002410125.1 Alphaproteobacteria bacterium UBA5343 | reverse complement strand
GTCATTCCTGCGAAGGCAGGAATCTCCATAAAAAAAGAACCCCCCATAACCCATTAAAACTTATACACAATTTTACACAACCAATTATGCAAAAACCAAGAAAAATTTGACAACACTAATATATAGGAGTGTAATAATTGCAAATTTTTGATAAAATGGATAACAAAATGGTAAATAGAAAAGAAATTGAAAAAAAATATTTAAACTCCTCTAACGATGAATTAATTATGCTATTCACAAAACATAGAATTAGTTCTAACAAGCAATCAGCTAAAACAAACTATAAAAAAGTAAAAAGAAGAATCATTCATAAAAATCGAAGAACCAAAAGAGTACTTGATGATAAAAAAACACTTTCACATAAAATGCGAGGAACAATAAAAAAAGAGTGTTTAATACTTGATGGATTATATCCTCAAAGAAAAAGCAGATGGAAAAAGTTTAGAAATAGAAAACCTGGTAACAAAGATATTAATCTTAACAACTTCTCTTTTATAGATAACCCTATCAACACTATTAATAATTTAAGGGAATTATCTGAAGGAGAAAGCATATATTCCTATAACTCATGTCAATTAAATTTCAATGATACAACAATCTATGATATGTCCACCTATCTATTACTAGGAAATATCATAAAAAACATGTTTCCATTTGTTACAGGTGGCATTATGAATCAAAATTTAAAACAATTTATGAAACCTCTCAAAATAGATAAGTATTTCAGTATTGAAACGGATGATAGTTTCACCGAACATAAAAATCTTTGGGCTATGCCAATTATAAGTAAAACAGATAACAATACAATTGACGAAAATATTAATAAAAACGAAGCACGAGACAATGCTGCAACAGATGTTTGTAATAAATTTAATGAATGGCTAGATAAAATAAGCTCCACACAGACAATCAAATTAAAATTATCAGAAAAAGGTGAATATACATTAAGAGGAATCGTTGGAGAAGTATTAGATAACGCAGAATATCATGCATTTGAAGGTAAAAAAAATAAATATGGTAAATGGAAAGTATCTTGTTTCATGGAACATACAGATGGTAATTATAAATGTTGTCTAGCATTTTTTAATGGTGGAGAGCCCATCTATAAAACTATTAACAACACAAAAAATAAAGATGTAAAACAAGATTTAGATAATTATATAGATAAACACAAAAAAACGATTGATAAAAACTTACTATCAACCATTTTCGCATTACAAGACAAATCAACAAGAAAGAAAGAAACTGTTACAGATAAAGGAAAAACTAATAAACATGGACTAGGATTTATGCATATGGTTGAGTTTATTAAAGATGTATCTAACTCAAAAAAAGCTAAAATAGCAATCATCTCTGGAAATAGTTATATTAAATTTTGCGATTCTATTCTAGAAAAAACATCAACAACCACTTTAGGAAAAAGATTTCAATGGTTCAACGAAAACAATTCTAGAGATATCGCACCAGACAGTACATATGCTTTTAACTTGCCATTTACTATAAATGGTACTATTATAACTTCACGTTTCTATATGGGTGAGGACATGTTCTATGACAAAAAAGTATAATTTTAGCTTCTCAGAATTTAAAAATAAAAATCAATCGAAAACCATCTCAGGAAACACCAAGGGTGAAAAAATACGAAAAGAATGGGATTTAGATAACATAGAAAATATTAATGGTGTATCAATCAATATTACAATTCCAGAAGGAATCTTTTTAGCTCCATCACTAATACAAGGAATCTTTGGAGATACTATAGCTAAAATAGATTTAAATAAATTCTATGAAATATATAAAATAGAAGGAACATTATTTATTGTTGATAAAATAAATAGAATCATCAAAGATTTATATACATTGAAAGAAAACTAATATGATAAAAGCTATACTAAATGCTGCAATTATATTCATAGTTTTTTTTATTGCAGCAAAATATTTCTTTCTAGATATCAAAAGCATTACTTTAGCAAACTTATGTACAATAATATCTTTATTACTAGTATTTATATTTAACTCTATTGCTGATAGTGTTACAAACTCACTTAAAATCAGAAAAAAAAGATTCCATAATAAATATATCAAACCCATGGATGATATATTAATAAAGATTAGACATAAGTATCTTGATAAATTTGATACAATTATAACATTAAAAAAGAACAATCCAAAAGATAATAATGACATAAAAGATCTAATATCACAATATAGCATGGATTTTCTATCATTATCAGCTAAGTCTAAAACTATTAATATGAAACTAGATAAACACTATCTAAATAAATTGTTACAACACAAAAACAAGCGTCATATAACTAAAAAATTCAAAAGCAATAAAAAACTCTCAACAATTCTTGAAGAAGAGAATAATAAAATATACAAATTTGAAGAATTAGATTTAAGTAAAGATACAAACAGACAAGAACTAGAAAATTTTATTAACAATACAAAAATATTTATAGATAAAATTGAAGCACATTTAAACTATATAAATAAAATATGGTTTTAATTAAACAAAAAAAGAGAGTTGGGTTTCAACTCTCTTTTTCTTTTAGATACTGAAACAAGTTCAGCATAACGGTTTTTGTCTTTTCTTCACGAGATTGCCACGGGCTAAAGCCCTCGCAATGACATGTTACCAGTTAAGGTTATTATATGAGTCAGATAATAAGAATTGCTAAGTAATAAAAGCAAATAACTTTGCTTTTTTATCTGCAAAATCAATGAAACTTATATTTGTAAGCAAAGTGATAACGAGTAAAACAAATATAGTAGTTGCAATTGGGAAAGCCAAAACTTGAGCCTAGCAATTCATAGGTGAGTTTTGGCTTATCCGAAAATTATGTATTAATTGACCATAGAATGCCTTAAATGCGAACTGCTTCATAAGAGATATCAAATCCCTCTATCGAATCCTTCGCACCTTTAACAGAAGCATTTACTTCAACTTCAGTCGCTAGCACCTGCTCTGCTACATAATCTTTATGTGTTGCAAGAGCTTTTGCTAACTCTTCATCATCTGTTGAATAAACAAGTTTAATTCTATCTGTCACATCAAAATCATTTGCTTTTCTTCTATCTTGGATTAGGCGGACAAAATCACGAGCCATACCCTCTGCTTTTAGCTCCGCAGTAACTTCTGTATTTAGAACTACCACAGCTTTATTAGATGCAAAAGGCTTACCAGCAATACCATCTTTTATATCAAGTCTAGCTTCAAATAAATCAGAAGTTAAAACCTGCCCCGCAATGCTAAGAGTTCCGTCTGGATTTTTCTCCCATTTGCCTTGCTTATAAGCCCCCATTACTTGCCCCATAGCTTTACCAAGTTTTTTACCTAAAAGCGGAGTATATAAATATACAAAGTCATTCGCATAATCAGATAAATTATTATCTTTCACAACTGATTTTACATTCAACTCATCTTTAATAATGCTAACAGCCTCATCACCAATAAAGTCTAACTCTTTACCTACAACAGTTAATTCTGATAATGGTAATCTGTTTCTAAGTGAATTATCTTCCCTAATAGATTTTGCAACCGAACATAAGTCCATCACATGATCCATAGATTTCACTAGCTCCGCATTTTGCTCAACTTCGCTAAGTGTTGGATAATCAGTTAAATGTACAGATTTTTCACCTGTTAGATTTTTATAAATATGTTCTGTTACAAATGGTAATAACGGTGCAGCAATCTTACAAAGATTTACAATCACAGTATAAAGCACATCAAATGCCTGAGCTTCACCCTTCCAAAATCTTTCTCTGTTTCGTCTGATATACCAGTTATTTAAAACTTCTAAGAATGATGCAACTTCTTCTGTAGCATTTGCGATTTCATATTCATCAAAAGCTTTCTTCACTTTGTCAGATGTTTCTTTTAGTTTTGATAAGATATAATTATCAATCGCCACATCAGATGTATAAACTTCTTTTGCTTGATAATTTTCTGCATTTGCATATAAACAGAAGAAATAATAAGCATTCCAAAGCGGAATTAATGCAAATCTAGAAGCTTTAGAAATCTCTTTACCTTCTTTATCAACCGCCACATTTCCACCTTTAAGCACAGGTGATGAAACTAAGAACCATCTAAGAGCATCAGACCCTGTTGAATCTAACACAAGATTAGGATCAGGATAATTTTTCAATTTCTTAGATAATTTCTGACCACCCTCAGCCATTAAAAGACCAGTACAAATACAGTTCTTAAATGCAGGACGATTATGTAATGCTGTTGAAAGCACAGTTAAGGTATAAAACCAACCACGAGTTTGATCAATCGCTTCCACAATAAAATCAGCTGGGAAGTGAGATTCAAACCATTCTTTATTATCAAATGGATAATGTACCTGACCATAAGGCATAGAACCAGACTCAAACCAACAGTCAAACACATCCCCTACTATCTTCATTTGAGATTCCCCAGTAGGATCATCAGGGTTTGGATAAACAACCGCATCAATATAAGGCTTATGTAAATCTGTTACTTCCATTCCACTAGCTTTAGAAATTTCTTCTACTGAGCCAAACACATCAATTCTTGGATATTCAGGATTATCAGAAACCCAAACCGGAATTGGAGTACCCCAAAAACGATTACGAGAAATCGACCAATCACGAGATCCTTCTAACCATTTACCAAATCTACCCTCTTTAATATGTCCAGGTATCCAATGAATTTGTGAATTATTTTCAAGCATATTATCTTTAATGTCTGTAACTTTCACAAACCAAGAAGACATAGCCTTATAAATTAATGGTTCATCAGTTCTCCAACAATGAGGATATGAGTGTTTATATTGTTCTTTCTTAACCAACTTGCCTTCTGCTTTAAGTCTTTGCATAATTGGCTCATTAGTGTCAAAAACTTGCACCCCCTCATAATCTGTAACTTCTTTAGTGAACTTACCAGCCTCATCAACCGGACAAATGATTGGAAAATCTTTTTTATAATCACGACAAACATTAAAGTCATCTTCACCAAAACCAGGAGCAATATGTACAATACCTGTACCAGATTCTGTAGATACAAACTCACCAGAAATAACCTTAAATGCACCCTCATCTTTTAATTTTTCAAAATATGGGAACATTGGTTTATAAGAAAGTCCAACTAACTGATCACCTTTAATTTGCCCAACTTGTTGAGCATTGGCTAATTGCTTTTTATATTTTTCAACTAGTGCTTTAGCAAGGATATATTTTTCTCCATCCTCTTCCATAACTACATATTCAATATCTTCACCAACAGCTAGCATAAGGTTTGATGGCAATGTCCAAGGAGTTGTTGTCCATACTAACATCTTGTGACCATTCTCTAACTCAAACATCACAGTAATCGCATTATCAACCTTGTCTTTATAACCCTGATTAACTTCAAAGTTAGATAACGGAGTTTCTGCCGCCCAAGAATAAGGCAACACACGATAGTCTTGATAAACTAAACCTTTTTCATATAACTGCTTAAAGTTATTAATCACAGCTTCCATATATGGTAAATCCATAGTTTTATAGTCATTTTCATAATCAACCCAACGACCAATACGCTTCAACATATCAACCCAAATATTTGAATATTTCAAAACATCCTTACGGCAGAAATTATTAAACTTCTCTACCCCATAAGTTTCAATTTGTTTTCTACCAGAAACACCAAGCTCTTTTTCAGCAGCCATCTCAGCCGGAAGACCATGACAGTCCCAACCAAGTCTACGCTCACCCTTTTTACCATTCATCGTTTGATAACGAGCCACAACATCTTTCACATAAGAAACCATAATATGCCCGTAGTGAGGTGTACCATTTGCAAATGGAGGACCATCATAAAATACAAACTCTTCTTCTTTTTCACGATTTTTTACAGATTCTTCAAAAATCTTTTCTTGCGTCCAAAACTTTAGAACATCTTCTTCTAATTTTGGAAAACTCGATTTTACCTCTACATCAGGATAATATTTTTTTGACATTACTTTTTTACTCTCTTCAATGTGACGAATATTTAATATTCTTGTTTAACTTTAGATTCGTAACCTATTTAAATCTTTTATTTTTTGAAATTTTTATATGTGAAAGAATATCCCCTAAGGGATAATGATAGAAATAATTGAGATTATTGTTTTTGTGCTTTTCATTTTAACACCTAAAATATATTTTCTAAAAGATGAGGAAAATTTATAATATATCAAATAACAAATCAAGTATTTAATTTTAATTTAAGACATTTTTTCTAAAATATTAGACGAATTTAATTATAAAGATTGGAATAACATAATGACAAGCATGAGAAGAGCCGGATTTTTATCATTAATGACTATCACCTTTTGGGCAATGACTAATGTGATATTAAAATATTTTGTTGAAGAACATCAAATCACTACAACAGTTACAGTATGTGAGATGTTATTTATAACTGGTATAGTATTATTATCAATTGCCGGTAAAGGAGAAAACTCTCTAAAAACAATTCTATCTGCTAGATCTTGGTTATATGGTATTTTCCAAATCTTAAAGAACCTCACAATGGTTGCCGCTTTCTTCTTCGTTGCTGCAACAGAGGCAAACTTAATTATTAATATAGAAATCATTATATCCATCTTACTATCTTGGGCATTACTTCACAGAAAACCATTAAAATCAGATTATGTAAGTATCACTCTAATTTTATTTGGTATAATAACCATCATTGCCCACCTAGATAGCTCTGTAAGAGTACCTGCTGCATTACTATTATTCTTTTCTGGTTTTTGCACCTCTATTAGAACCATCATTGCTGAAATCCACCCTGAAAATAAAGCTCAGATGACCATCAAAGACAGATGTCGTGTTACTGGTTTTGTAATCATTGTAACTAGTATTACTTTTATTGCAGTATTAATGGCACTATCATTCATTGTTCAATATTTACCTCAAGAAATACAATCAAGTGCTATCATTGTAAAAACTATACCAAGTAAAGCCGAGTTTTTATATTCTTATAACTTAATTGCTGCAACCGTCGTTGGTATATTTGTATTTGCACCATCAATGTATTTCTATTTCTATGCTGCTAAAGTAGCTCAAAATGAAGTATTTATGATGTTCAGATCTTTCCAAGCTTTAATAGTTTTTGGATTAGAATATTTATTCTCAATTCACACAAACCTAAGCATTTCAGACATCTCCACTCAAGATATGTTAGCTGGGGCTATTATCATTTTTGGAGCCTTATCTATGATTGTCTCAAGAAGAACTGCTGCCCGCAACAAAAGAGCAGAAAAAAGAAGTGAAACAACTACTCCCCTCCCTACAACAAAAGAAACTACACCACCTCCCCCAGTAGTAGAAACTATTGAAGAAGAATATGAATATATTTATGAAGAAGTCCCTATAGAAGAAGAAATAACTGTAAAAAAACCTAGAAAAGAAGAACCAAAACAAGAAAAATCTGTAGAAGATATTCTTGATGAATTATTAGCAGAAGCTGAAAAAGAGGAAGAAAAAAAACACAAAAATAAAGACTATAAAGTCGCAAATAAACATCACCCGATCAAAAGAAATAAGACTTATAATGATAAGAAAAAACAGCCTAACAAAAAATAAGGCTTTACAATTACCATATTATAGTGTCTAACTAATAAGTAAGAATATCAGCATAGATATATTGCATCAAAGTTTTACTTTTTAGAAACTGCCTCAAAATAGTTTCTCTAGTTCAATAAAGATCCTTATCCACTTTACCTGACTTTCTTAATAACTTAAATCAATTAAAGGAAATTAATTATGACTACAGGAACTGTTAAATGGTTCAACAAAACCAAAGGTTATGGTTTTATCACTCCAGAAGCTGGCGATAAAGATGTATTCGTACACATCACAGAAGTTTTAAACTCTGGCTTAAAAAACTTATTTGAAGATCAAAAAGTATCTTTCGAAGTTAAAGAACATAACGGTAAAACAACAGCTACAAACATCAACTTAGCTGACTAATAAGACTCAAAAGTTTTTTATCAAAAAAGAGTTGGAAATTACCAACTCTTTTTTTCTACCATTTAATCCTAAGCAACTTCACTAATGGAATAACCCCAAACAAGAATAATCCCGCAAATATTAGCATCGAATTATAAAGCCCAATACCATCAATTAAAAACTTCATTGCAAAAAATACTGTCGCATGAAAACCATTATAAACAAATGCAGAAACAGATAAAACTGTAGCCCTTCTATAAGATTCCACCCTCCTATTAATCAATGTAACAAATATTGGTCGCCCAACCCCATGTACAAAAGCAATCGTCAATAAACTTATTAATATAAATACATAAACCATATAACTTTCATTAAAATATGAATAAGACGTATAAACAGCAAAACAAGCAATCACAATAAGACATAAAAATATCATCAAACAATTCTTAAGTCCGATTTTATTTGATACTCTCTCAGCATTAGCTGATAAAACACCTTTCAATAAATAGTTACAAGCCAAAAACAAGCCAAAATATTTCACAGCCACCCCAAAGTCTCTCAGTTGCGGCTGCAAACACCAAAACAATAAAGCCATACCTACAAACATAGTCGCAGAATATAATATAATCCATTTAATCTCATGATGACCTTTTAGCGAATAATGAATAGTATCTTTCAGATCCTGTAAAACATTTCTTTTATCACACACTTTCTTAGAAATTTGTACCCTTGGTAAAAAACACATACTGCAAAAAGCCACAACTGTAAAAACTAAACAAGCATACATCGGATAATGAATATTATAGCTATAAAGAAGAGCCCCAGCCACACTACTAAAAAGTAAGAACCATTGCTCACAAGAATACATCATTCCCTCTTCTTTTAATGCATCTTTTTCTCGTCCCTCAGATATTAAATAATCATATAAATAAGCCTCTCTAGTCCCAGAAAAAAGAGCCAAACCAATACCACTAAATAATTCACCACCAATCAATACCGTAAATGTCTGCCCAAATAACATAAACAAACAACCAACAAACCACGTTATAACCGCCCATAACATAACTTTTTTTCTATCAAAATTATCAGATATATAACCTGTTGGAATCTCTGCAATAAAAATCATCACAGTATTAATTGATTGCAATAAGAAAAAATCTCCCATTTCAATATTTTTAGTTTGATAATAAAGAAATATTATAGGCAAGAAAAACATCGATCTAGTAGATAAACCATACCCAAACTTTAATATCATCGGCACAGATGTAAATTTACTTTTCATTTAATATCCCTAACCTAATCAACCTCATTAAAGGTATAGTTCCTATCAGGAAAAATACAGCTAAGATCAACATAGCATTATAAACTCCAATCCCATCGATCAAAAACTTCATAAAGAAAAATATAATTGTATACATCCCTCTAAATGCAAAAGAAGAAACTGATAATACAGTAGCTCTTTGAGATGAATCAACTCTATCATTAATCATCGTTGTAAATAAAGGTTTACCAATACTATGCACAAATGAAACACCCAATAAACTAATAAATAACAACACATAACACATATAATCAGTATAAGAATATAACTGACTAAAAAATACACCCAAACAAGCAATAATGATTAAAATCAAAAAAGATACCACACATGATTTCAAGCCAATCTTGTCAATAATTTTTGTTGTATTGGCTGAAAAAATAGCTTTTAAAACATAATTTACTACCAATACCAAACCAAAATATTTCACTGCAATATCAAAACCTTTTGCCTGAATTTGCAACACCCAAAACAAAGTAAAAGTACCAACATAAAGAACCGCAGGATAAATAATCAACCATTTTACCTCTTCGTGACCTTTGAGTGAATATTTAACAGTCTCTTTGACATCCCTCCAAACATCTCTTTTTTCCTCTGATTTCTTAACATTTTTTACACTTGGTAAAAACATCATCATCACAAAACCAATCACTGTAAATATACAGATCAATATAACAGGATAATGGATATTATAATCATATAAAAAACCACCAATCAAACAACCAAATAGCAAAAACCATTGCTCCCAAGAATAAAAAGAAGCTTCTTCTTTTAATGCATTTTTCTGTTTACCCATTGATTTTAATAAATCATATAAATATGCCTGTCTTGTACCTGACATTAAAGCAATAGCAACACCAAAAATCATCTCTCCAATTGCAATATATAAAAAACTATTACCTAACCAAATAAAGACATTACCAATCAGCCACATCAAAACCCCAGAAAGAATAACTTTCTTCCTATCAAAAACATCTCCTATATAGCCTGTTGGAATTTCTATAGCAAAAGCCACTACTGAGCAAATAGCTTGTAACATAAAAAAGTCACCAACACTCATATTTTTGGTTTGATAATATAAAACGACAATCGGCAAAATAAACATTGCTCTAATTGACATACCAAAACTTATCTTCAATAAAGTTGGTGCAAACTCAAAACTTGACCTTTTTAATAACATTTTTTTCATGTTACATCTCCATTGTCCGAAGTATTTTGCACGATTAATTGTGCAAAAGACGAAAGACAAAAACTTGACCTTTTTTTAAATATTTTCATTATATAATTTCTCTAAGTTACAAAGGGGAACCCATGGGAATTTATCATATATTTGAAAAACATAAAGAACAAGATAAAAAAACATTACTATCAATAGGAACGATGAGCGGCACTTCTGCCGATGGTGTAGATGCTAGCATTATAATTTCCAATGGAGAAAAAATATATCACTTTGGAGATATATATTCTCATAACTACACAGCTGAACAATCAACCCTCATAAAATCAGCTTACGGAATTGATAAAAGAACAGCTTCAAAACCAGAATTGGAATTATTAGAAAAAGTAGCAAACACCATCACAACCGAACATATAATCGCAATTAAAAAACTCTTGGAAAAATCTGGATTAACCGCAAACCAAATTGATATTATTAGCTTTCATGGGCAAACTATTATTCATAAACCAGAAGAAGCCTATACCCTACAAATTGGCAACCCACAAAAAATTGCAAATGAACTAAAAATAAATGTTGTAGCCGATTTAAGACAAAATGATATTAAAAATGGAGGACAAGGTGCTCCTCTAATCCCTATTCATCATAAAACACTTTGCTATAATTTAGAAAAACCAACGGCAATAATAAATATTGGCGGAGTTGCCAACATCACCTATATAGAAAATGATAACTTAATTGGCTTTGATACTGGCACTGGCAATGCCATGATAAATGACTGGGTAAAAAAACATTATAATATTGAATATGATAAAGATGGAGAAATTGCAAGATCTGGAACAATAAATAAAGATATATTATCTCAACTTCTATCTCATCCTTATTTTAAACAACCCGCCCCCAAATCACTTGATAGAAATGATTTTATAAATCATATAACTCCCCTAATCAAAAATCTATCTCCTCAAGATGGAACTGCAACTCTTACTGAATTTACAACCAAGTCTATTGCCTTATCCATCAAACAATGCCCAAATACTCCAAAACAGATTCTAATTGTTGGCGGTGGTGCATATAATAAATATATGGTTGAAAGAATTAATAAACTAACAAATATCAACACAGTAATAAAACATAATGACGGATTCAATCCAACTAGAGTTGAAGCTGATGGCTTTGCTTTATTAGCGATTAGACATATTCACAATCTCCCTATCACCTTCAACACAACAACAGGTGTAAAGAAGAGAGGATCTATGGGTGGCAAAATCTATAGATATGCATAAAAAATTATTTACAATTAAAAAATATCTGTTTAAGATTAATTTTTAGTAAGACATATCAGAGAGATATAAAATGTTTTTTATCAAAGCTGGCATTCTTATTTTAAGTTAAATAACTATAAGGAAAAGTAAAATGGCTACAGGCACAGTAAAATGGTTCAATAAAAGAAAAGGTTATGGATTTATAACTCCAGATGAAGGCGAAAAAGATATATTCGTTCACATCACAGAAGTTCTAGCTGGAGGTCTTAAAACACTTTTCGAAGAACAAAAAGTTAGCTTTGAAGTTAAAGAACATAATGGAAAAGAAACAGCTGGTGAAATCAAATTACTAAGCTAGTTCTAACCAAAACAGAACAAAGAAAAAGAGGTTTGAAATTTCAAACCTCTTTTTTATTATCAATCTATCAATGAACTATTAAATTGAGAATGAACTTTCAGAAACGTAGTTCTTCGGCTTAACCCTTTTAATCTTGCGGCTCCAACATAAGTACAAGTAGAACGAACTCCACCCAAAATATCTCTAATAGTATTTTCAACTGGTCCTCTATATGGAACTTTTACTTCTCTGCCCTCCGAAGATCTATAATGAGCCAAACCACCATTATATCTTTCCATAGCTTTTTGAGAACTCATTCCATAATATTCTTTATATTTTTTACCATCTTTCTCAATAATTGCCCCTGTACATTCATCATGTCCAGACAACATCCCACCAAGCATTACAAAGTCAGCACCACCACCAAAGGCCTTAGCAACATCTCCAGGACAAACACAACCACCATCACCAATGATATGCCCCTTTAGACCATGAGCAGCATCAGCACATTCAATAATCGCCGATAATTGCGGATATCCAACTCCTGTTTGGATTCTTGTCGTACAAACAGAACCTGGTCCAATTCCAATTTTTACAATATCAGCACCATCCAAGATTAATTGTTCTGTCATCTCAGCAGTTACAACATTGCCAGCAATAATAGTAATTTTTGGAAATTCATCTCTAATCTTTTTAACAAAATCAGAAAAATGTACTGAATATCCATTAGCAACATCAACACATACAAAAGAAACTTTCGGATTTTGCCTAATCACAGTTTTTATCTTATTAAAATCATTTTCTGAAGTTCCAGTAGATAATGCAAAATAATCAAAGTCAGAATCCCCTAGAGATCTACAAAATTCATTAAGCTGTAAAATATCATAATGTTTATGAAGACAAGTAAATAGACTTTCTTTTTTCAATTCATAAAACATCTCAAATGTACCAATAGTATCCATATTGGCAGCCATTATAGGAATTCCTGACCATTTATGACCAGAATTTCTAAAAGTAAAATCTCTAATTAAATTAACTTGTGACCTAGAATTAAGAGAACTTCTCTTTGGTCTTAATAAAACATCTTTGAAATCAAGTTTTACTTCATCTTCAATTCTCATATTACACAACTCCTAACCATATTTATTACTTATTGATTCTATCATCTATGATAATATAAACAATTTTTTTATTGTATATAGCCACAAATATATTATATCCTTACCACAATGACTATAAAAACACAGGGCAAATAATATGAGTCTAATTTATATATTGATATTATCTTTTATAATCAGCTTTTTGGGAGTAAAATATCTAATAAAATTATTTTCTTCAAAATCATTTTTAGATATTCCTGATCACCGTTCTAGTCATACAAATCCTACACCAACCAGTGCTGGATTGGCTGTTGTGATTGCATCAATCATAGGATTCTTATTAATATATAACTCTCAAGATTTCTCATCTTGGAAATACCCTGTTACACATTGTGAGCTGATCTCAACCCTTATCACTTTCATAATCCTAGCTGCAATATCCTTTTATGATGATAGACACGACACCTCAGCCCTACTCAGAATATTTATTCATATAGCAGCTGTAATAATTGGGGTTTATCATTTACCAGACAATTTCTTATTATTTGATGGTAAATTCCCATTCATCACCGATAGAATTATATTAACTATCGGCTGGGTATGGTTTATCAATTTATATAATTTTATGGATGGAATTGACGGTATAACAGCTACTGAGACCATCACTATTACTCTTGGTATGGTTATTATCGGGGCTTTAGGTTTCTTGCCAATAGAAATCACTCAATATGCAAGCATTATCTTAGTAACCTTTATTGCATTCTTGATCTTTAACTGGCATCCCGCAAAAATATTCTTAGGAGATGTTGGAGCTGTTTCTTTTGGTTACCTACTTGCATGGTTACTCATCAGAGGCTCTGTAGAATTTAGCGTATTAACTCTAGCTATTTTACCAATGTATCATTTTATTGATGCAACATTTACTATTACCAAAAGAGCCTTTAGAAAAGAAAAAATATGGCAACCACATAAAACACATTTCTTCCAAATCGCTCTTAGAAAAGGACTAAACCATAGCCAAGTTGTTAAAAGAATAGCAATAAATAATGTATTTTTATTATGCTTAGCTATTTTTGCAGCCCTTTATGATTGCGCAACTTCTATGATTATTATAGCTTTTGTAGAAACAATCATATTTATTGGTTTCTTAATCAATCCAAAGAAATAATAATTATATATCTTTTTTAAAGCCAAAGAATCTATTCTTTCTTCTAGGGTCAAACATAGCTGATGCAACAGTATTGGTAGGTACGGCCACAAACTTCCTTGTATTTGTGGTCACTCTACCAAAGAACATTCTACCAATTGCTAACATACAAATCATCAACTGAGCAAATATCACAAATATCAATAATGATTGATCTCCAAATATACTCATAACCCCAGAACCTAAAAGTGGCCCTAAGAACATACCAACACCTTGCAAAGTAACAAGTGTTGCACTAACTCTTACAAATGACATATTTTCTGGCATTGCATCATTTGAAAGCGATACAAATAAAGAATAAATAGGATAATTACCTGCCCCATATAAAAATGCCAATATAAATAATGTTTGACTATTATCTGTATAATCAACCAAATTATAATAAATCACTGCACATGTAATCATGGTTATTGTAGAACAAAGAGCAATAACAAACTTTCTATTAATCAAATCTGATAACCATCCTGCAGGCCACTGAAACACAAGACCACCTAAATACACAAAACTGATAAACATCGCCACATCAGCAGTGCTTAAACCTGAATTTTTAAAACATACTGGTGACATCGCCCAAAAAGAACCACTCGCAACACCAATTGTCAAAACACCTAAACAAGAAAGTGGCGATATATTAAATAACTTTGAAAAAGTAACTTTTTCTGTAACCATTTCCCTTGGCTGCCTAGCTTTACTCATCGTTAGTGGTACCAGAGCAAGTGAAGCCATCATTGACACCACAGCAAATAGTGTAAACTCTGTTACGT
>DHQH01000034.1:3739-7313 GCA_002410125.1 Alphaproteobacteria bacterium UBA5343 | reverse complement strand
GTGTAAACTCTGTTACGTCTACATATTTTAAGAAAAGTTGAGCTGCTGAAAATGATAGATAAGACACAATCATATAAATTGCCATAATCCTACCTCTAATAGATTTAGTAGAAAGAGAATTAAGCCAGCTCTCAATAATCACATAAGAACCAGACATATTAATACCATTAATAAATCTCAACACACACCAAACAATAGGATTAACATACATAGATTGCAATAATGCAATTATCGATTCTGTTGTAGCAATCACAGCAAAAGTTCTGATATGACCAACTTTCGCAATATGTTTACTAACCACCTTTGTCCCTACAATAAAACCAAGAGCATAAAGGGCCGTCATAATACCAATTGCAAAACTATTATACCCCTCAACCGTTGCCCTAACAGTAAGTAAAGTATTCTGTAATCCATGACCTAAAATCAAAAGACCAAAACTCACAAAAAGCGAAGAAATAGAAGCAACTGTAGAAAACATATCTTATGTCCTAAAAAGAAAGATTAAACTTAACTTACCTCTTAACACAAAATATATAATTTTCAGTTAAGTTTCAGACACAAAAAATCCCCTTCATTAAGGAGAGGATTTTTTTTATGTATTATATAACATTAATTAAATTGGTATACATTTACCATAATCACTAGACCGAGAACATCTTTCCTGAGTATAAGTTCCAGGAGAACATTCTAATATATGAGCAGGATCATAACTATAACCTTTATCTTGGCATGGATGTTTTATACACAAATGATAGCCAGGCTTACACTCTTCCCCCTCTAACATACCTAATGCACTACAATCTTGTGCATAATACCCCCAACAACGAGCTACACAAATAGCATTTTGGCATTTTTGTTCACTATTACAATGTGAATCTAATACACATTCTACACAAGTTATACCAGAGCAATATGGTGTTGAACCTCCACAACTGCTTACACAGCTATGATTACTTGCTACATCACAACCACTACATGATAATGATGTACAAGAATTACTTACACATTCTTCATCTCCTGCACAATTACTATCCGATGTACAGTAACCTGAAATTGCTCTACAGCTACCACTACTACATTCTTCACCAGCAGAACAATTTGCATTACTTGTACATTCTACACAAGTTGAGCCTGAACAATATGGAGTTGAACCACCGCAACTACTAACACAGCTATGATTGCTTGCAACATCACAGCCACTACAAGACAGGGTTCTACAAGAATTGCTTACACATTCTTCATCACCCGCACATTGACTATCAGAACTACAATAACCAGCAATTGCTCTACAACTACCACTCCTACATTCCTCACCATCAGGACAATGAGTATTATTTGTACATTCTACACAATTATTGCCAGAACAATATGGAGTAGAACCTGAACAATGTGAACTACTTGTACACTGAACACAAGTTGCACCAGAGCAATATGGTGTCGAGCCCCCACAACTATTTACACATTGGTGATTACTAGCAATCTGACAACCACTACATGATAGATTTTGACAACTACCACTACTACAAACCTCATCACTATCACAATTTGCATTATTTGTACACTCAACACAAGTTGTACCTGAGCAATACGGTGTCGAACCTCCACAACTATTTACACACTGATGATTGCTTGCTGTTTGACATCCTGTACATGAAAGAGGTGTACAAGAATTACTCTCACAAGTTTCATTACCATTACAGTCAGTATCTGTTGTACAATAACCAGATCCTATCACACAAGAATTATTAGAGCAAACCTCTCCATTCGCTGTATCGCAATGAGTATCACTAGTACACTCAACACAACTAGAACCATTACAATAAGGTGTTGGTACAGAACAACTATTTACACATTGATGATTGCTTGCTGTTTGACATCCTGTGCATGAAAGAGGTGTACAAGAATTGCTCTCACAAGTTTCATTACCATTACAGTCAGTATCTGTTGTACAATATCCTGGAGTAGTAGTACAAGTCCCATTAGTACAAACTTCTCCCGCTCCTGTACAATCAGTATCAACTAGACACTGAACACAAGATGTTCCATCACAATGTGGTGTCGGAGATGAACAACCTGCTACACAAACATGATTACTTGCAACTTCACAGCCAGAACATGAAAGAGTTTCACAAGAATTACTTATACAAATCTCATCTTCTGCACAACCACTATCATCTGTACAATACCCTGGAATAAATTCACAAACCCCACTGCCATTATCGACATAACCATTAGCACTATCACAGCTATTACATCCTGTAGCAGGACTTATTCTACCTGTAATACAATCATCACAAAAACCATCATCCACCCAATTACTACCGCAATTACCACAAGTTGTACCACTCCAACCTGTATCAGTTGGACATAAACATTGAGTATAGTTGGATGTATCAATTGTGCCATTATCACATGTCATTGGGGTACAATTATTAGCACAACCAGCATCACATTCATAATTTTTACCTAAATTAACCAAAGTATCAAAAATATAATAACAATCATGAGTATCAAATAGGTCATAAAGTTGATTTAATCTAATAAATGCAGTATCTAAAGTTATTTTATTAGAAAAATAAGTATGTAGCGGGCTATATAGTTGAATATCTATATGATCTACTTCTATTGGAGCTGTATAATCAAAACAACCCGTACCACTGCTAGATATTGTGTTATTAATTGTTGTTATGGTCGTGGTAATAGAGTTAATCAAATTATCACAAGTAATCGTTGGATCTACTATTGGATCAGGATCAAAATGTACAGGTGTATCATCTCCACCTATACTACCATCAAAAACTAAACTATTTTGAGAATCTTCAATCGGAATAACCGAAGATGCCGCCGGAACCGCTACAAAAACAAATGCTAATAAACAACATAATGTAATTAAATTTTTAATACCAAGCTTAGCTCTCATGATAAATACCCTAACCATAAACAATCATAAATTGTATATATGATATCAGAATCATCTTATATGTAAATTTATTTTTAACCCCCTCTTAATATGTATAAAAAAATGTGTTGATAGTATAACCATCAACACATTTTTTTCTTATGAGGACAAGTGAGTTGCTTAGCACTCATACCCTTCTGAAAGTTTTTAGAAATAAACCTTGAATATTTTCCTGTTTGCTCAATAGGCTTTGTATTATGTCCTACACATAGTCCTTCAACCTCTTGAGATAAAACATTCACTTCTATCTTAGTCTTCAAGACCATTCTTGAGGATAAGTCTTGAATTGTTCCTACCACAGGCTTTGGAAAACTACTAATTTCAAACCCCATACTATTTATACCAAGAAGAGAATCTACACCTCCTGAACAGTCTGGTAAAACATATTCTTCTTTAATCTCAGTTTCTGGACTAATCCAATCTTTCACAGTCGCCTTTTTCATATCTAAATTTTTAAATTAATAATAACATTTTTATCACCGCCATAATTAAAACAATAACCCAAAAATGTCAAACCTTTAAAACCATAACTCAATCAGAGCTGATATTTTTTTCATCTCCCCCCTACAACGCCACAATAAATTGGGTCTGAAGGATTTTTTCTTAAGGTGTATT
>DHQH01000034.1:683-3634 GCA_002410125.1 Alphaproteobacteria bacterium UBA5343 | reverse complement strand
GGATTTTTTCTTAAGGTGTATTTCTTTCAAGAAAATTAGAAATCCTAGTATAGGTAATACTTAGATCTTTTGATTTATCGTAGAAAGTGATGCAATTTAAGGAAAAAGACGAAGATTTCGTGCCATAGAAGCTCCAGAGGAGCTTGCCCATTGTAGATTGAAGCCCCCCAATTCTCCCGTAACATCTAAAACTTCACCTATAAAATAAAGCCCATTATGTTTTTTAGATTCAAAAGTTTTCGAAGATATTTCATTTACGTCAACCCCTCCTTTGGTAACCTCTGCCATATCAAAACCTTTTGTTTTACTTGGGGTGACCTGCCAATTATTTATTCTATTAGCTATTTCTCTTATTTTTTTATTTGATAGCTCCAAAATATTTCCATTTATCTTCATTTCTTTTGCTATAAATTCGGCTAATCTTTCAGGTAAAATCCCATTTAATAAATTGACTAATTTCTTTTTATTTCCAGATTCTCTTTCTTTAATCAAAAAATCATAGATATCTATTTCCGGAACTAAGTCTATTTCTATAACTTCACCTTTATTCCAATAATTAGAAATTTTTAAAATTGCAGGACCTGACAAACCAAAATGAGTAAATAACATATCATCTGTAAAACTTTGCTTACCAAATTTCACTTTCACATTTAGAGATATACCTTTTAACTTATCACATCCATCTATCACTAATGGAACAAGGGCTGGTTTAGGCTCAATAATCTTTAATCCAAACTTACGAGCAATCTTATAACCTATATCACTTGCACCAAGGTTTTTATAAGACATCCCCCCTGCTGCAATCACTAAATTTTCAGTTTTATAATCACTGTTAACTATATAAGCATCATCTTGTTTTACCACATCATCGACAATATAATTATTTATAATTTTAACACTACCTTGCTCACATCTCTTACTTAACATATTGATAATATCAAGTGATGAATTTTTACAAAACAACTGCCCATCTTTTTTCTCATAATAAGGAATTTTAGCTTCTTTTACCATTTCGATAAAATCATAATTTGAAAATTGTTTTAATGCTGAGATTACAAAATTAGGATTATTTGAAACATAATTATCTTTAGATACATTAAGGTTAGTAAAATTACATCTTCCCCCTCCTGCAATTTTTATCTTTTTACCAATCTTATCTCCAGAATTTAGCACAAGAGTTTTCACTCCTCTTAATCCTAATTCTCCTGCACATATAAGACCAGATGCCCCCGCTCCAACTATAATCACATCATATTGTTTCATTTCTTTATCCACTTTCATTACATAAATTCAACCTACTGCACAAAGATTAATATTAGATTGATTCCTATTTAAATATCTACTAAATTCATAATCAATTACGGAGCAAATAATGAAAAAAATAGTAAATAAAGTCAAAAAATCAGAATTTACTAGAAATATTATAAAATTAGTCTTTGGAACATCCATTGGTCAATTAATAATGTTTCTTGCAGCCCCTATCCTAACTAGAATTTACTCGCCTGAAGATTTTAGTGTATTTGGGGTATGTGTTGCTTTTATTTATATCTTACAAATCATCTCTAACGGAAAATATGAAGAAGCAAGCCTATTACCTAAAGAAAACACTAAAGCTGCCAATTTAGTTTGCGTCTCTATCATCTCTTCAACAATTTTTGCTATTCTTACCACAATAATTTTATACCTCACAAAAGATTATATCTTAGAAAGATTAACCAATATAAACGCTCAAATATTATTCCTAACTCCATTTGGTATAATTATTATATCCCTATATAACATCTTAATGTTTTGGAACACTAGATTTAAAAAATTCAAAAATCTCTTTGCTTGTAAAATCATTCAACCGCTCACTAATGCTCTAACAGCTATTATCTGCGGATACTATTTTAACCTAAACACCTTAGGCTTAATCATAGCAATTTTTACAGCCGTAACAATCACTTCCATAATTTTATTAATTCCATCTCTAACCAATAAAGAAATGAAATTCTGGGAATATAAATTTTCTAATTTGAAACAAACATTACTTACTTATAAAAAATTCCCTTTATTTTTATCATTCTCTTTTCTTATGGAAAATGCCACCCTAAGATTACCAATAATCATTTTATCTGGTATATTAAGCCACTCACTAGTTGGGATGTATACTTTAATGGAAAGAGTATTAATCACCCCTATTTTTATTTTCTCAATGGCAATCAAAGATGTATTCAACCAAAAAGCAGCCGAAGATTTTAAGAAAACAGGTTCAACTCATAACATCTATAAAAACAACCTAATTCTACTATCAATCATTGCTATTTTCCCATGCTTAATTTTAGCAATTTGGGGACCTGACTTATTCGCAATTGTCTTTGGAGAAAAATGGAGATTTGCTGGAGAAATGGCAAAAATTATGACCCCAGCCCTATTTACTAGAATCATATCATTCACATTAATTTATAATTTTCAGATACATAACAAACAAGATTTAACCCTAATTTTCCAAACTTTAACATTCATCGCAGTTCTAGTTGGTTTATATCTCACAAGTAGAAGCTTAGATATAACAACCTTCCTTTGGATATATAGTATATCTGATGCGCTTATAAAAACCGCTATGATTATTAAGGGCTATCAATTATCCAAAAAAACTATTTATCCTTAAAACAATTATACATATGATCACTAACCACCCCTATCGCTTGTAGATAAGAATAGATAATCGTAGTACCTACAAAACTCATACCTCGTTTTTTAAGATCTTTTGATATATTGTCACTAATCTCTGTTTTAGATGGCAATTCTTCTTTGCTTTTCCAAACATTTTTAATCTGCTTACCATCCACAAAACCCCAGATATAATTATAAAAACTCCCAAACTCTTTCTGAATTTTTATAAAGGAAATAGCATTTTTTCTAACCGAGTAAATTTTCAATCTATTGCGAATAATACCCTCATCTTGCCT
>DHQH01000034.1:0-501 GCA_002410125.1 Alphaproteobacteria bacterium UBA5343 | reverse complement strand
AATAATACCCTCATCTTGCCTAAGTGCTTCTAACTCCTCATCTCTCATCTTAGAAACTTTTACGACATCAAAATTATGAAAAGCTTTTTTATAGCCATCTCTTTTAGTTAAAACCAAATACCAACTAAGCCCTGCATGAGCTCCTTCTAAACATAACATCTCAAATAAATATCGCTCATCTTTAGAAATAACGCCCCATTCTTCATCATGATACTTCTCATAAATAGGCTTATTTTCTCCAACCCAAAAGCATCTATTTTTTCCATCTTTTCCTTTAACTAAAGACATCTTACACCTTTCACAATTCACAAACTAGGAATAAATTCCTTGACATTTTTATATAAATATGATACATATCATTCTATCTTTGGACAATCATAAATTATCCACCTATCCCCCATAATAGAAATTATGACCCAAATTCCCCCACTTTCATACGGCGAAATCCCCCTTTACCTTCCAGGGTAAAATCATAACCGTATTCCAAAATTAAATGCATTT
>DHQH01000024.1:7367-8169 GCA_002410125.1 Alphaproteobacteria bacterium UBA5343 | reverse complement strand
TTATAAGAGGAAGAAAATGGATTATTTAGTTTCAGCATTTGTTTATATCGTACCATTTATCGTCGCTTTAGGCATCTTAGTCTTTGTTCATGAATTTGGACATTTCATTGTTGCTAGATGGTGCGGAGTTAAGGTAGAAGAGTTTTCAATTGGCTTTGGTAAAGAGGTATGGGGTAAGAATGATAAAAAAGATACCCGTTGGAAAATTTGTGTTATTCCTCTTGGTGGATATGTAAAAATGTTTGGCGATGCTGATGCTTCAAGTGCCACATCAGATAAAAAAACTAAAAAAATGAGTGCAGAAGATAAAAAAATAGCATTCCCATTCCAAAAATGGTATAAAAAAATTGCAATAGCTTTTGCAGGTCCTCTAGCTAACTATATATTTGCCATAGCTGTTTTAGCTCTAATTTACACTTTTGTGGGTAAGATGGTATTACCTCCTGTAATTGCAGATGTTATTCCAGAAACTGCTGCCGCAGAAGCAGGACTTAACAAAGGTGATAGAGTTATATCAATTAATGGCACAAAAACCAATAGTTTTACTGACATTAGAAGAATGGTATCTGTTTCTTATGATAAGCCAATGGAAGTAGTTGTAGATAGAAACGGTAAAGAGTTAAACATCTCTGTAACCACTAAAGAAATTGAATATGATGATGGAACAGGTGTTAAGTCTAAAAAGAAATTTTTAGGTATCAAATCAGTTAATAAAACAGAAGTTATCAGTCAGGACATTTCGTTGTTACAATCAATCCCAATGGCAATCACAGAAGTAATTGATATTTCAAAATATACTCTA
>DHQH01000024.1:5901-7176 GCA_002410125.1 Alphaproteobacteria bacterium UBA5343 | reverse complement strand
TATCAGTTGGACAGATGATTGCAGGATCAAGATCTGGTAAAGAGATCGGTGGAATTATCAGAATTGCAGAAATTTCAGGTGATATAGTAAAAGAAGAGGGTGGTTGGCTAGATTTCATTAACTTCCTTGCTATCTTATCAATTAATCTGGGGCTAATTAACTTATTCCCAATTCCAATTTTGGATGGTGGTCAAATTGTAATCTTTGCAACTGAGGGAATCATCAGAAAAGAAGTTGGAGAAAAATCTAAAGACTTCTTATTCAAAATTGGTTTTGCATTAATCATAGCTTTAATGATTTATGCTACTTGGAATGATTTTGCTAGATTATTTGAAAGATGGGCTTTATAATCTAACCCAATCTGATTTTTAGGTAATATATAAATGAATAAAAGTTTAAAAAATATTTTATTATCTTCATCTGCATCACTAACATTGTTAATGAGTGCAAGCAATATTGCCTATGCCCAAACCTTGATTGTACCATCTAGCGAACAAGTATCTCAAGATGACATCATAAAAGACATAAGAATCAAAGGGCTAAATAGGGTAGAAAAAGAAACTGTTACTTCTTATCTTCCAATCAGAATTGGTGATAAATTTGAAATATCTTCTGTAAATAACGCCCTAAAATCTTTGCATAATACTGGTTTATTTGCAGATATTTCTATTAGAAAAGATGACAATAATTTATTTGTAAATGTAATTGAAAATCCTGTGGTGAACCAAAGAGTGTTTGAAGGTAATAATAAATTAGATGATGATATTTTAGCTGCAGAAATTTCTCTTCACCCAAGATCTATTTACACCAAATCTAAGGTTAGATCTGATGTAAATAAAATTATTGATATTTATAAAAGATCTGGCAGATATACCGTTTCTGTTGAACCAAAAATTATTGAAAGAGATCAAAATAGAATTGATTTAATTTATGAAATCAATGAAGGTCCAACCAGTTACATCAGTAAAATTAATTTTATAGGCAATTCTAATTTCTCAGATGATGACTTAAAATCTATCATTATGAGTAAAGAAAGCAGATGGTATCGCTTTATGTCCAGTGATGAAACCTATAACCAAGATAGAATGACTTATGATAAGGAATTATTAAAAAGATTTTATAAAGAAAAAGGGTTCGTTGATTTTAGTGTAAAATCTGCCATTGCTGAACTTCAACCCAATAAAGAATCTTTTTATTTAACTTTCACTATTGATGAAGGTCAAAAATACGAACTAGAAAATTTTGCAGTCAAATCAAATTTAGAAGACTTAAATA
>DHQH01000024.1:5378-5699 GCA_002410125.1 Alphaproteobacteria bacterium UBA5343 | reverse complement strand
TCAAATTTAGAAGACTTAAATACCGATGAAATACTCTCAAACCTAGATTTAGAAGTAGGTAAAACATATGATGCTAGAAAAATAGAAAATGCAGTTCAAGAAATTACTGAAACTTTAGGTAATAAAGGTTTTGCATTTGTAGATGTTAATCCAAAAATAAATAAAGATATCAATAATAAAGTTTCGGTTGAATTTATTATAAATGAAGGGCTTAAAACCTATATTGATGAAATCAATATTGCAGGTAATGTAAGGACTTTAGATAAGGTTATCAGAAGAGAGCTTGAGATTGATGAAGGTGATGCTTTCAATACAGCTAAA
>DHQH01000024.1:0-5106 GCA_002410125.1 Alphaproteobacteria bacterium UBA5343 | reverse complement strand
ATGTCGGCAAGCTGCCTGATGCTTTCAATACAGCTAAACTTAGGAAGTCTAGAAATAATATTGAAGACTTGCATTACTTTAATAGTGTTAATATTAAAACGGAACCATCAAATTACCCAGATAAAACTAATATTAAAGTTGATGTAGAAGAAAAACCAACAGGAGCATTCTCAATAGGTGCTGGTTGGTCAAGCATAAATGGTCCATTATTAAGAACAGGTATTTCAGAAAATAACCTACTTGGTAAGGGGCAAAAAATAAATATGGATATGGCAGTGTCAGGTAGAACATCAGAATTTGATATTAACTTTACTGAACCATATTTTATGGATAGAAAAGTAAATGCAGGTTTTGATATTTTTAAAAGATCACAAGATTATCAAGATGAATCCTCATATGATAAAGATACTGCTGGTTTTGCTCTAAGGTCTGGTTGGAAATACTCCAAAGAATTATCTCATGATTTAAAATATGTATATACAGAAGACGAAATTTCAGATGTTGACTCTAATGCTTCTAATTATATTAAAAACCAAGCTGGTAAATCAACAACATCAATGATTTCTCAAACTTTTACATATGATAAAAGAAATAGAAGAAGTAATCCAACTGATGGTTATTTCACATCCTTTGGTTTTGATGTAGCAGGTCTAGGTGGCGATAACAAATTCGTAAGACCAGAAATAAAGGCTGCAAAATATTTTCCAATTGGCGATGAATCAGTATTTAAGATTTATGGTGATGCTGGTTATGTATATGGGTATGGTAGTAATAATGTAAACCTAACCCAAAGATATCAAATGGGAGGATATGATATGAGAGGCTTTTCTGTTGCTGGTATAGGGGCAAGAGATTCTGTAACGGGGGATGCTTTAGGTGGAAACTGGAAATTATATACAGGTGCAGAAGCTAATTTCCCAATTGGTCTTTCAAAAGAAACCGGGATTAAAGGTAAGTTATTTACTGATGTTGGTATGTTAGGTAAACCAGATGGTATAGGTTCAGATGTTGATTATTCATCAAAACCAAGAGTATCTGTTGGTACAGGTCTTATATGGGATTCTCCAATGGGACAAATCAATCTAGATATTGCTTTCCCTGTTGTTAAAGAAGATTATGACGATACTGAAACTTTTAGAGTTAATTTTGGTACTAAATTTTAAATTAGGAATAAATAATGGATAATAGATTTTACGATAACAAAGGGCCATTTTCTGTAAAAGAAATCTTATCATTTGATGATATGGAAATTTGTGGAGATATAAATTTAGATGAAAAAATAACTGATATTTCATCTATGGATATGGCAAGTGATACTGAGCTTTGTTATTTTAATGATAAAAAAATGGTTACCGAACTTCCTAATATTAAGGCAAAATTATGCATAACTACTAAAGACTTTGCAGGTAATATGCCAAAAGGGACAAAGGTATTAATCTCTAAAAATCCAAGATTATCTTATGCAAAAATCGCAAGAAAATTCTATCCTTACGAAATTGAAAATCCAACTATATCAGATAAAGCATCAATTTCAAAAACTGCTAAGATTGGTAAAAATTGCCATATTGGTGATTTTGTAGTCATTGAAGATGGAGTTGAAATTGGTGATAATTCTATCATCGAACATCATGCTGTTATTAAAAAAGGTGTACAGATTGGAGCTTTTGCAAAAATTTGTTCAAACGTTAGCCTGTCTCATTGTATTATCGGAACTAATTCTTATATATTCGATGGAGCTAAAATAGGGCAAGAGGGTTATGGCCTTGTTATGCAAGCAACAGGTCACTATAGAATTAAGCAATTAGGTAGAGTAATAATAGGTAATGATGTAGAAGTTGGAGCTAATTCTGTTATTGATAGAGGTGCAATAAAAGATACAATAATTGGAGACTTTACAAAAATAGATAATATGGTACATATAGCACATAATGTTGAAATTGGTTATGGTTGTATCATAATTGCCCAAGTAGGGGTTGCTGGTAGTTCCAAATTAGGAAACTTTGTTGTATTAGCAGGTCAAGCAGGGGTATCAGACCATATAAATATAGGTGATGGAGTGCAAGTTGCAGCTCAATCAGGAGTAATCCAAAATATAGAAGCAGGTAAATCAGTAATGGGAATGCCAGCTCAACCAATAAAACAATTTATGAAGCAATCAATTATGCTAAAGAAAATGCTAAAAAAGTAAGAAAAATAGAAAGGTAAAACAACAATGAGTGAGAATAAAGTTTATACAGTAACCCAAATTATGGATCTATTACCACATAGATATCCATTTTTATTAGTTGATAGACTAGAAATCGTTGAAGATGGTGAAAAAGCTGTTGGAACTAAAAATGTTACTATGAACGAAGAATTTTTCCAAGGTCATTTCCCAGGCAACCCAATTATGCCAGGTGTATTACAAGTAGAGGCAATGGCTCAAGCAGCTGGTGCAACAGTAATTGCAGCTAACCAAGACAAAGTTGGCGATAAAAAAATCAATGTTTATTTCATGACAATTGATGCTGTTAAATTCAGAAAACCTGTAACTCCAGGTGATCAACTAAAAATTCATATTGAAAAAATCTCTGGTCGTGGAAGATTATGGAAATTCAAAGGTGAATGTAAAGTTGATGGAGCAGTTGTTTCTCAAGCAGAATTCACAGCGATGATTTCAGAAGAAGATAAATAATCTTTTTCATAAAAAACAAAAGAAAAGGGAGCTGTTAGCTCCCTTTTCTTTATATATGCTTCTAATAATGCTAAACAAATTTGGTTGTAACATTCTTTAGTAAAAGTTTACCGTTCTTTATGTGTAAATATTCTATACAAATGGCTCTATTGCTACTATATTAAATAGAAAATATTTTATAAATAAGGATAATTAAATGACAAATATTCACCCATCATCTGTTATTGAAAAAGGTGCAAAAATAGCAAAATCAGCAAAAATAGGACCATTTTGCACAGTTAGTAAAAATGCAATCATTGGCGAAAATGTAGAATTAGTTTCAAATGTTGCAATAATGGGCAACACTACAATTGGTGATGGTACAAGAGTTTTTCCATTTGCAACTCTAGGAGCTGGTGCTCAACATTTATCTCATATGGATAACAAAGATGCAAAATTAATAATTGGGAAAAATAATGTAATCAGAGAGCATGTAACAATGCATTTAGGTACACCACTTACAGAAGAATGTATCACAATTGTTGGTGATAATGGTCTATTTATGGTTAATTCTCATGTTGCTCATGATTGTGTAGTTGGCAATAATGTTATTATGACCAATAATGCCGTAATTGCAGGTCATGTAACTCTAGAAGATGGTTGCATCTTAGGTGGTAATTCAGCTGTTCACCAATTCTGTCGTATCGGGACTAAAGCAATGGTCGGTGGTATGACTGGTGTTGAAAGAGATGTTATTCCTTACGGTATGGCAATTGGTGATAGAGCAAAACTAGCAGGCTTGAATGTTGTAGGTTTAAAAAGAAGCGGTGTTGATAAATCAGGTCTATCATCAATCAGAACTGTCTATAATCTTTTATTCAAATCAGAGTTAACGATGCATGAAGCATTAGAAAAAGTTGAAAAAGAATATAATAATAATGAATATATTAAAAATATTATTGAGTTTATCAAAAAAGATACTCATCGTAAATTCTGTTCAGCAAGGTAATAAGTGTGCATAACATGAGAAAATTAGGTATCATAGCAGGTGGCGGAGAAATTCCAGCAATGTTAATTAAACATTGCATTGCAACTGAGCGACCTTTTTTTGTATTGGCAATCAAAGGTAATGCTGATGAAAATCTAATCATAGATATTGACCCAAATATCAGTCATAAATTTATCAGAATTGGTGAAGCTGGCACAGGTTTCAAACTCCTAAAAGAAAAACATTGTGAAGATGTAGTAATGATTGGAACTATCAAAAGACCAACTCTGGGCGATCTTGTTCCTGATTTGACTACTACCAAATTCTTTATGAAACTTGGTATGAAATCCAAGGGTGATGACGGAATGCTAAGATCCTTAATTAAAGATTTAGAATCTGATGGTTTTACAGTAAGAGGAATTCACGAAGTGCTACCAGAAATTTTAATGTCAAAAGGTATAATCACCAAAACCAAACCAAATAGAGATGATATTGAAGATATTAAAAAAGGTGTAGAGTTAGCAACAGCTATATGTAAACTTGATGTTGGACAATCAGTAGTAATTCAAAATGGCTTAGCCCTAGGTTTAGAAGCAATTGAGGGCACTGATGAATTAATTAGACGTTGTTTTTCTTACAAAAGAAAAGGTAAATCTCCTATTCTAGTTAAAATTAGAAAGCCAGAACAAGATGTAAGAGCTGATCTTCCAACTATTGGTGTAAAGACTATAGAAGTAGCTCACAATTCAGGATTTAAAGGAATTGCCGTTCACGAGAATAATTCTTTAATCATTAATAAAGAAGAAATCGTCAAACTCGCTAATAAATATAAAATGTTCATAATTGGTATTAATCCAGAAGAATATTTATAGATAAGGAATATAGGTAATGGCAGATAATCGTCCATTTGTTTATATTGTAACTGGTGAGCCATCAGGTGATATGCTAGGTGCCAGACTCTTAAAAGCCCTAAAACAAGCAACTGGCAACAATGTCAGATTCGCAGGTATTGGTGGCGATGCTTTAAAAGAGCAGGGGTTAAAATCATTATTTAATATCACCGATTTATCTGTAATGGGTTTACTAGAAGTAATTCCATCCATTCCAAGAGTTCTAAGAAGAATAAAAGAAACAGTTAAAGATATTGAAGAAAAAAAACCTGATGTAATCATCACTATTGATTCTTGGGGCTTTACAGGCAGAGTGAATAAAGAACTTAAAAAAAGAGATTTAAATATTCCACAAATTCATTATGTTGCACCACAAGTTTGGGCTTGGAAAAAAGGTCGAGCTAAAACTATGCATAAATATGTAGATGCTTTATTATGTCTTCTTCCAAATGAACCAAAATATTTTACACCTTACAATTTAGATACTTATTTTGTAGGCCATCCCGTAATTGAATCAATGGCCCATACTGGTGAAAAAGAAGAATTTTACAAATCTCACAACATCCCACAGAAAA
>DHQH01000036.1 GCA_002410125.1 Alphaproteobacteria bacterium UBA5343 | reverse complement strand
AATATGATGATTTCAGATCCTTTCTTGTAGGTGTTTTGGATATCTATCCCCTAAAATAGTAATTTTTGAAAGAGAGTTATTTATATTGTTCAACTCATCAACACTAAGTTCTACATTTACAGAACCTATATTTTCATTCAATCTCTCACTTTTTGTAGTCCCTGGAATAGGAACAATCCAAGATTTTTGATATCTTAGCCAAACTAAAGCAATTTGAGCTGGTGTTGCACCTTTATCTTTAGCAACCCTTTTTATTATTTCTATTAACTCTTGGTTTGCCTTAATAGCTTCTTCTTGGAAACGAGGAACTATACTACGAAAATCGTCTGAACCAAATTTATTGTTCATATCTATTGTACCTGTAAGAAAACCTTTACCTAAAGGACTAAATGGTACAAAACCAATTCCAAGTTCTTCAAGTGCTGGTAACAGCTCTTTTTCTGGTTCTCTCCACCACATAGAATATTCACTTTGGATAGCAGAAACTGGTTGAATTTTATGTGCTTGGAGAATAGTTTCAACACTAGCTTCAGACATACCAAAATATTTAACTTTACCCTCTTTTATTAAATCTTTCACTGTGCCTGCAACATCTTCTATAGGAACATTGGGATCAACCCTGTGTTGATAGAACAAATCCACATAATCTGTTTGCAATCTTTTTAGTGATTCCTCAATAACAATTCTAATCCTTGTAGGGCTACTATCTTGAGGTTTATGGGAGTCTCCATCTTGAAAACCAAACTTAGTTGCAATAACAACTTTATCCCTTATTGGTTTTAACGCCTCTCCAACTACTAACTCATTAGTAAAAGGACCATAACATTCTGCTGTATCAAAAAAATTAACACCATTATCAAAAGCTTCTCTAATTAAGTTTATAGCTTTTTTATTATCTGTTGCTGGGCCATAACCAAAACTAAGTCCCATACAACCAAAGCCGATTTCAGAAACTTCTAATCCATTGCTTC
The DNA here is from genome assembly GCA_002410125.1 of Alphaproteobacteria bacterium UBA5343. Classification (GTDB taxonomy): domain Bacteria; phylum Pseudomonadota; class Alphaproteobacteria; order RF32; family UBA5343; genus UBA5343. Next base: position 10,864 of record DHQH01000036.1, on the reverse strand, counting down.
CAAGTTTTCTGTTTTTCATAATCATCTCCTTTATATTCTTTTAAAAACCAAGACCACTTAACCATTCTGTAATATCTCCTTCTGCTGAAGAAGTTCTTACACTACTACCTCTGATAGCTAAATCTTTTAATAATTTTGCATTAGGAGCTAATGATTTTATGTCACTAGCGTTTCTACCAAGACCGCTACCTTCATGAGTTACAAAAGGAATTATAATTTTGTTCGAAAAATCATAACTATCAATAAAAGTAAACATTGGCATAGGCATTGTTCCCCACCAACTCGGAGTACCAATAAATACAATATCATAGTCATCTATATTGCTAATTTTATTAACTAGCTCTGGTCGAGCATTTTTATTCAGTTCTTCTTTTGCTTCTTCTGTTAGAGTATAATAATCATCAGAATATTCTCTAATGGCTTTTACCTCAAATATATCTGCATTTGTTTTTTCTTTGATTAGATTTGCTACATACTTTGTGTTTCCAGTTTTTGAAAAATATACGACTAAAACTTTTTTGTTACTCATATCAACTTTTACCTCTTGTGCTATTGCTTCATTTCCAAATAAATTTAAAAACGAAAATACTAATATTAACCCTTGAATAAATTTCATAAATTTACCTTTCTATACATTTATTATCTTATATGATTTTTTACCAAGTCCTAAATATTCAGCATGGTCTATAGTGTGAGTACCATGTTTTTCTTCTATACGGTTTCTAAGGGACGCACTTTTATCAGGGTCTGACTTATAAATCAAATCCACACAAGCTTGATCAAGAGCTACAGGGTCAAGAGATGCTAAAACACCAATATCTTCAAGTTCTGGTGCCGCAGGATGCCCATTACAATCACAATCGATTGATAGATTGTTCATTATATTCACATAAGCTAAATTTTTAGGGCCTAACTTTTTAATTATAGAACCAGAAGCTTCTGCCATAGATTCTAAAAAACTATCTTGGTTGGCTTTAAATGCCTCTCCAAAACTATTTAAATCTTTTGTCTTTCCTGCTGTATGTATCCACATTTTCCCACTTGCAGAAGCTATACCTATAGACATATTTTTTAGAGCTCCTCCATAGCCACCCATAGCATGACCTTTAAAATGAGATAGGATTAGAAATGAATCATAATTATTAAAACCTTTACCTACATAATTTTCTTTAATGTTTTTACTGTTCTCTGGGCAAGAAATTACAACTTCTCCATCTGCATCCATAATTTCTACAGGGGCTATATCTGCAAAACCATGATCTTTCATTACTTGTCTATGACTTTCTGTTTCAAATCTCTTACCAGGATAAGCAGTATTGCATTCAACTATCGTACCATTGACTTTATTAACTAATTTCTCTACTAGCTTAGGGGCTGGATAATGATGCCCACCAGGTTCTCCAGAGTGTAATTTAACAGCTACTTTACCAGGAAGCTCTTGTCCTAATGCTTCATAAACCTTCACCATACCTTCTGGGCTTATATCTCTTGTAAAATATACTTTAGACTTTGAATTATCATAATTACTAAACAATGATGCTATAGTGCCACCACTAAAAGCTAATGCTCCTATTGTAAATGATGTAGTTTTTAGAAAATTTCTACGAGTAGTGTTTTTTGACATATATCACTCCCTTAATTACCTCTTTATATTATAAAGCTGTTTTTAGTATTTCTCTGGCAGTTTCTAAGTCAATTTTTCCATGTTCACCCAAAGGTAATCTATTGTGAGATGATAGATTTTTAAGAATAGCTTCTATATCTTTTTCTCCAAGATTAACTTCGCTTAAGCTAACAGGAACACCCATTGCTTTAAAAAATTCTTTAGTTTTTGTGATTGCCATATCAATAATATCATCACTGCTTCCAGAAGTGATATTAAAAACTCTTTGGGCATATTGTAGAATTTTACCTTCTTTTTCTTTTCTACAAACACTCATTACCGCTGGGTAAACAATACTTAAAGTTCTGGCATGATCTACACCGTATAATCCTGTAATTTCATGCCCGATCATGTGGGTTGCCCAGTCTTGTGGCACACCCACTGCAATTAGTTCATTTAGGGCTTGAGATGCTGCCCACATAATATTTGCACGAGTTTCTAAATCGTTAGGATTTTTTAGAGCTTTAGGACCTTCTTCAATCAAAGTCATAAGTAAAGCTTCGGCATATCTATCTTGAACTTTTGAATTTGTTTGATATGTACAATATTGTTCCATAGTATGAACAAAAGCATCAATTACACCATTAGCGGTTTGACGCTCTGGTAAAGATATTGTAGTCGCGGGGTCAAGCACAGCAAATTGAGGACGCACAAGTGGAGATGAGAAAAATAGTTTATCATCTCCTTTTGAAACAACAGAACCACAGTTACTTTCTGAACCTGTTGCAGGGATTGTTAAAACACAACCTATTGAAACAGCTTTTGTTACTGGAGCAAATTTTTCACAAATATCCCAAACATTTTCTCCTTCAAAAAGGCTTGCTGCAGAGATAAACTTGGTTCCATCAATTACAGATCCACCACCTACAGCCAGTAAGTAATTAAAACCTTCTTCTTTTACCTTTTTTACTGCTTTAACTAATGTGTCATATTGAGGATTTGGTTCAATACCAGAGAATTCATCCCAATCAAAATCTTTCAGGGCAGTTTTTACTTGGTCGTAAACTCCATTATTTTTTATAGAGCCTCCACCATAAGTAACCAAAACTTTACTATCTTTAGGAATATTATTTGTAATTTCAGAAATTTGATTTTTACCAAAGATTATTTTTGTTGTATTATGAAAAATAAATGATTTCATTTTGTTCACCTTCCATTTGAAATTATCATTGAGATAAATATAACACTCAAATATTTTTTATAAATACATATTACTACCAAAAATATGCCTAAAACTATCAAATGGATATTTTTTACTTGCAATACATTAATTTAAATATAATATAACTATCATGAACGAGAAAATATGTAACATTATAAAAAATATAGCTAAAGAACAAAACGGCTCCTTTAATACTAATATTAAAGGAGTAAAAGTGTTTTATCTTAATGAACATTCTCCAAGAAAATATTTAGAATATGATGCAAGTATAGTTATAGTGTTTCAGGGTAAAAAAATTGGTTATTTGAATAAAAAAGAAATACATTATGGTGCTAATAATTATCTAATATTGGCAGGACCATTACCATTTGAGTGTGAATCTCTGGGCACAAAAAACGAGCCACTACTTGGTATTTCAGTAAAAATTGACAGTATGATTTTACAAGAAATATGGAATAGTCTTGATAAAATTACTCTTATGAATGGAATAAAGAAATCTACTAATGCCAGCCTAGCACAGGCCTCACCTACTTCAAAAGAAATAGAAAATAGTGTCTTCAGATTATTAACATCTGCTAATGAGAAAGAAACAGCTAAAATCTTCGGTAAAGATACTATTAAAGAATTATATTATCAAATATTAAAAGATAAAAATGGCTCTTTGCTTTATACATTGGCTGACAAAGGTAATCATCTTACAAAAATAACAGAAACTTTATTATTTATAAATCAGAATCTATCAGAAAATATTACTATTGAACAAATGGCAGAAATATCAAATATGAGTGCTTCTAATTTTCATAGATTATTCAAAAAAACTACTGGTAATAGTCCATTACAATTTGTAAAAAAAGCTAAACTAAGTAAGGCTAAAAATCTGATTGAACAACAAAATTTAAGAGTTAATATTGCTGCTCAGAAGGTTGGATATGAAAGTAGTTCGCAATTTAGTCGTGAGTTCAAGAGACTTTTTGGCTTTCCTCCTAAGATATGTATAGAAACAAATAATAAAAATTAATCATTATAAAAAATCTAACAAACGAAAATAAATGTTTACAAATTAATTTTTTAGTATTCTAATTTTATGTGTTATTCAACATATGTTTTTTTTAGAAAGGAAACAAATAAATGAACAAAGTGCTTAAACTTTTATTTTTAAGTGCTTTCTTAACATTAAGTGTTACATCTGGTGCAAATGCAAATGATGATACTTATGGTTACGAAGCAACAAACGAAGTTGTGACGATGGATGATGAGGTTAATACTGAATCTTTTGACTATGACACTACTGAAGAAAATTATAACACAGAAGATTCAGAAGAAAATTATGATGATGAAGATTATATGGAAGAAGAATAAAAAAATTATTGAACAATCAATATTTATTATATAACAAAATTTAGAGAGGTGCTTTTACACCTCTCTTTTCTTATTTAATCTTAATCTTCTTTGTTTTTTGATCTTTTAGAGGAATTTTTATTATTAACTCCTCATTCTTATAAGAAGTATCTATCTTGTCTATGCTTGCATTATTTGGCAATGATACTTGTTGATATATACTGTTATATCTTGAGCTTATAACTTTACCTTCTTTATCTTCGTTTTGTTGAATAGATTTAATGGTCATTATATTGTTTGTTACCTCAATATCAATCTTATCTTTTTTAATATTAGGCATTTTGGCTTTGATTGTTATTTTATCTTTTTCTCTATTTATAGAAAAGGATGATTGTTTATGTTCTTTAAATATATCTTCAAATAATCTATTTTGATATTCAAACACTCTATCAAAACTAGGGAATCTATTAAACATAAAGGGGCTTACTTCTTTATTTATGTAATCTCTATCTTCCATTTGTTCAATTTTATTTTCTAATTTTGTTATTTTATTTAGTAATTCATCATAATTTGTTTTGTCTTTGGCTATTGCATTAAAAGAGTAAAATAACATTATAGCAAAGACCAAATATTTAGAAATTTTCATTAAAACCTCCATTCTTTATAATTTAAGATACATAGGGGGATAGTTGCCCCCTATGTTTTAGGATTATTTACTCGTGATTTTTATTTTATGAGCATTGCTTTTAGGGTTCTTTTCTTTTGGTATCTTAATATTTAGAACTCCGTCTTTATAAACGGCCTCTGTTTTGTTGGTTATTATATCATTTGATAAAGCAATAGATCTTTGAAATGCTCCACTACTTCTTTCACAAATATAATAATTACAGTCTTTTTCTTCTTTTTTTGTGACACCCTTACCTTTTATAGTTAATACCCCTTCTTGAATAGATAGATCTATATCTTCCTCTTTTATACCAGGGACATCAACACTTATTTCATATCCTTTGTCATTTTCTAGTACATCCATCTTTGGCTCTAAAAATGATGAGTTAAAGGGGTGTTTTAGAGAAAAATTATTAAAAAACATATCGTCGAATAAACTGTTAATGTCATTATGTAGTGATATAAAAGGTGACATTTCACTTTTACCACTTCTTGTTAATGGGTTGTTAGTTAATTTTTTAATCATAATTTACCTCCTTTTCAGTCATTAAAATTAGTTAACAATAAATATTTAGGTATGAGTTTTTTTACTGTCAAGATTTTGGATGCAAAAATATTATTCCAAAAATTATAAATTTTATAAATCAACTTCTTTATTTACTGAACTGGCTAGATTTTAGTGTAGAACATAGTGTAATAATTAAAAGATTCTTGATTATTCCAATTCATAAGTTTATGTTACGGATAACATACTAGTTAAATAATTTATAAAAGGTAAGAATAGATGAATAATGATATTCCAAATTGTCCAAAATGTGAGTGTGAATATACATATCATGATGGAACAAGTTTTGTGTGTCCTGAATGTGCATATGAGTGGACTGGAGCTGAAGAAGCAATTAAGGCAGAAAATACTATAAAAGTAATAGATGCAAATGGTAATCAATTATCTGATGGTGATAATGTGGTAGTAATTAAGGATTTGAAAGTTAAGGGAAGTTCTGGTGCTGTAAAACAAGGAACAATGGTAAAAAATATTAGCCTGACTGATGAGGCTGGACATAATATAGCTTGTAAGATTGCTGGTTTTGGAGCAATAAATTTGAAGTCTGAGTTTGTGAAAAAAGTATAAAAAAACTATAGAAATATCACTCTACAACCCCAAAAGACATCTTAATTAAAGATGTCTTTTTTGTTATTTTTTATTATCTTTCCTACATTAGAGATTTTTTTGTAAGGTTTTTATATATTTTTTGCTGGAGTATTTTGTTTTTTAGGTTTGTGTAATTACTTGCAAAAAATGCCAATGTGTTTTTATAAATATATTCTACAATGCTCATTGTCTTTGTTTTATAATTCTCAAAAACACAAACTTCTTTAAAATTGTATCTTTTTGATATCATTTTCAAATATAACGATGTTAATAGTTCTGATGTAAAACCAATAAAACGTTCTTCATCTGATGGCAATGTGTCTTTATCTGTGTTTTCATAAATATGAAATAAAATAGGAAATATCCAATTACAATATTCAAAAAATATTTCTTTTTTCATTACAAACATATTACATAACCCGCCTGTTACTTTTTCTTGTAGAATATTATGGATTTCATCATAATCATTAGGATAATGATTTTTTATATATTCTAAAGATTTATTGATTGGTTGTTCTAACTTGTAACCATAATACCCGTCATATATTGCTTGTAATGTTGTTTTACCTTTTATCTTATTAAACGGTTTACAAATAAAGTCATACTCTTTCATAAAGTTAGTAATAGTTTGAGCATTACTACCTAAAACATCTTCATAAGTATTTCCAGTTTTATTAAAATGAAAAATAAAATGCCGACGATAATGCATCAAGCCAATATAATCAGGATTGTCAAGTTTGTGATAATTTTTCCATGCCCAATAAATTGCAGTCATTTCGTTAAAATAACGATTTAAATCCGAAATATTGTCTCCATCACCATCACTTATGGTATTATTTTTTAACCAATCTAAATCATCTTTTGATATAAAACCATCTTTACTTTTAGATAATGCTATATTTCTACCTGCATTAATTGGAATAATTACATCGTTTTTTAGAATTTTATATGGTTTATGATATACATTTAAAATTTTTACATTAGTTTGTTGTGACATTATTTTCTTTTACCTTTTTAAATAAATCTAAAGCTCTTTTGATTGTTTCATCCATATTATAATATTTATAATCACCTAAACGACCGAAAAAATAAACATTGGACAAATTTTTAGACTTTTGAAGATATTTTTCATATAGCTCTAAATTACTATCATTTGCAATAGGATAATAACGTTCATTCTTACCGTCTTCAAACTCTTGAGGATATTCAATTGCTATAGTAGTTTTACTTGTTTTCTGATCTAAAAAATACTTATATTCAGATATACGAGTAAAATCATAATTATTAGGATAATTGGTAATTGCTGTATTTTGATAATATTCAACATTCTTTTCTTGTATATCAAAATATAGACTTCTATACGGCAATGCTCCAAATTCATAATTGAAAAATTCATCAATTGCTCCAGAATAAAATAATTTATCATATTTTACATTATCTCTAATATCTTTAAAATCAGTATTTAGCTGAACTTTTATTAAGGGGTTATCTAATATACAATTCATCATTTTTGTATAACCTTGAAGTGGTATAGCCTGATATTTATCTTGGAAATAACCATTATCTTTAGAAACTAAAACAGGAACCCTTGAAGTAACTGATTTATCTATTTCTTCTGGTGTTACCCCCCATTGTTTTACTGTATATTGCTCAAATATTTTTTTATAAACATATTCAGCTAAGAATTTCAAGTCTTTGTCTTTACTATTTTTGAGTTCTAAAATTGGAATTTTTTTATTGTATCCATATGTATTAATCAATTTTTTGCTAATTTTTGTTGCTAAATATTCTGGGAAAACCTCATATATTGTATTAATATTAAAAGGTAATGTTACTTTTTCATTATCGATAACGATTTGTGATTTTAATGTAAAATAGTGCCATGATGTAAACTTACTTAAATAATCCCAAACTTCTTTATATTTTGTATGAAAAGCATGGGGTCCATATTTATGGATTATTATATCATCTTGCCCCTTATAATCATAACAATTACCTCCGATATGATCTCTTTTATCAATTATTAAAACCTCTTCATTAAGTTCACTAGCTATACGCTCTGCTAAAACTATACCTGATAATCCACAACCAACGATTAAATTCTTTATTTTACTCATCATTAAACCTTTATATAAAAATTGTATATCTTATGTTTATATATAAAAATTATTAACATATCAATATCATAAAAAAATTTCGCAGGGTTTTTGAAGTTGGTGAGTATAATAAGTGAAGATAGTTACAAATTTTCATTTTTATTAACTTACTATATTGGAGAAAAATCATGAAGAAAATTATTGTTGCTTTTAGTATTGTGTCATTATTAGGCGCTTGTACTATTTATAATCATTCTACAGTTGGCTGTGAAGCTGCTAGAAAAGCTAGACCAGAGCATCATAAAATGATGAAAAAAGATTTTAACGAAATATTTATAAAAATAGATACTAATAAAGATGGGGTGATTTCTAAAAAAGAATGGAAAAAACATACTCAAGAAATGACAAAGAAAAGAGATGAGAGACGAGATAAGAGAGAAAATAGAAAAGATAAAAGAGAAGAAAGACGAGAAGGTAAAAAATAAACAAATAGGATAATATTTACTCATGAAAAATCAAACAGATGAATATTTGATGAGTCTTATTATAGGTGGTGATGAGGGAGCTTTTGGAATATTGGTTAAAAGATATTTATCAAAAGCCCTCCTCTTTGCTGATAATTATGTAGGCAGCTATAGCGAGGATATAGTTCAGGAAGTGTTTATAAAAATTTGGAAGAATGCTTATAGATTTAATCCTGAGAAAGCTCAGTTTAATACTTGGTTTTATACTATACTTACAAATAGTTGTTATTCTAAAGCAAAAAAAGAAAATAGAATAAAAACAGTTGAAATCGTTGATAATTTGACTGATAGCGGTGAAAGTATTGAAAAAATATTGATTGATAAGCAAGTAAATAAAAATTTGCGACTAGCTATGCTTAAATTATCTAAAAGAGAGCAAGAAGTTTTAATGCTTAGATATTTTTCGGAATATTCAAATAAAGATACAGCTGAGATTATGAAAACTACTGTGAAGGCGATTGAGACTTTATTGATTAGATCTAGAAAGAAACTACATAAGATTATGATAAGGGGAAAATAAGATGGGAACAAGAGAAGATAAAATATTTGATAATATTATGTCAAATATAAAAAATGAGCCACAAAATACAGATTTATGGGCTGATATAGTATTATCTTTTAGAGAGTTGGCATCTGTGTTTACTTTTAGATACCGTATAGTTGCGATGGTTGCTGTTTTAATTGGTTTTGTTTCTACATCTCAATATTTATCAGCAAATGAAACTTATGAGATAGAAACTGTAAATTACAGCTTAATGGATGTTACATTTACATCAATTGAAACTGCTTATTTAGGAGAATAAGATGACTGAAAATATAAAGAAAAACAAATTAGCTATAACCTTAATTATCTCAATAATTGCGAACGCTTTATTGGTTGGAGTCATTGTGGGTAAGGAAACTCATAAACAGCAACGACCTATTCCCCCTAAGAGATTTGAGCTTTTAACCAAAGAAGAGGTTAAACAAAATCATATGATGATGGAACAAGCAAAGGCGGACCTTGAAATTGTGTTTCTGAAAAAAGATTATACAAAAGAAAAAGGATTAATTGCTTTGAAAAGATTTGATAAAAGAATGAATGCAACAAGAGCTATTATGCATATGAGGATTGCTACAAAAGCTGAGGAGCTAGCTCCTCATGATAGGCTTCAGTTACTTCATCCTCATAGATATCATAGGAAAGATAGAAGACGATAGAAATTAAATAAAAAAGAGGCCTTAACCAGCCTCTTTTTTTTACTATTCAACAACCTTAAAAATTGGACTTATTATATCTTGGATTTTTGATGAAGAAATCGAATGGGTATATGGGAAATATTTTATAGATACCCCTTTTTTTGCTAACTTTTCTGAATACCCCCTCCATCTGGGACTGGTTTCCCAATCGCTACCTGAAAATAAAACATCATAGTTGTATTTTTCTTGGGCTTTGACTTTATCTAGATCATCTTGGATCACAACCTCATCAACATATTTAATACTCTCTAATATCGCTCTTCTTTCAGCAAATGGTATAAATGGTTTCTTTCCTTTAGTTTCTAAAACGAGTTCATCAGTTGTAACTCCAACGATTAAATAATCGCAATTCTTCTTAGAGTTTTTTAATAGATTTAGATGTCCAATATGAAATAAATCAAATGCTCCTGCTGTATAGCCAATAGATTTGCTGTTAGTTTTTTTCATTCTATCCCCCTATTTTTTCTTTTAAATAGTTAGCAATATAACTTCCTGCACCTTCTTCTCTTTTGGTGAGTAGTCTATTAATATATTGTCGTTCTTCTTTTCTAAAATCATCATTTTCTACAATAACTCTTTGGAAAATATCACCTAGTTCTTGAACTGATCTGATTTTATAATATTTATCAGATATTTCTCTCCCCAACTGGTTATAGCCAACTGAATTTTTGCTTATTAGATGAATTAAAGGGTGCCCTGTGAAGCTATATTCACCTAAAAAAGAACTACAATCAGTTATCATGGCGGTACTTTTAATTAATAAATCAAAATAATCACCATTATCAAATGTTGAACAGTTTGGAAGTTCTTCCCATTCTGTTAAATATTTAGTGATTTGTTCTTCTGTCATAACTTTGTTTTTAATAACACCATGCTTAAATCTTGGATGAGGTTTTAGAACAAAGTTAATATCTGGATTTTGTTTTGCTAAATTTAATATAAATTCTCCATTCCAATCAAATGTTGCAAATCTGAGCCCTGTAGCCTCAAAAGAATGATGTGGGATAATAATCCATTTCAACA
>DHQH01000091.1:12551-13031 GCA_002410125.1 Alphaproteobacteria bacterium UBA5343 | reverse complement strand
CTCTTAGTCTTTACAATATAGGGGTGTTCTTTTGAGCACCTCTTTTTTTTATTTTAAAAAGCTATTGATTAAAAGTTTATAGACAAAATATTAGAAAGATGATATTGTGATGAGAATTGTTGTATTATTATTCAACAAGTTTTTTTCAAGAAGAGAGAGTTAAAACAAAAAAATATAATTAATTAAAATTTAAAGTTATGAAGACATTTAGAACTTTTCATTACGAAATGGCGATGACAGGAACTTGGCTCTGTAGCATCGTCGGGTTATTAGGTATAACCCTTGGAGCATTATGCTTCGTTGGGATAGAAAAAATCAATGGTGAGTTTTTCGCTATTGAAGTACTGAAATATATGGTGGTAGTACCTATCATTATTGTCAGTGCATTGGCCGTGATATATGTATCAATACTAACGGCTTGGCGGTTTAGCCCGAAGTGGCGGAATAAGTTATATAGGCATGTAGAAAAAGCCAGAAATT